>JAPLEO010000015.1 GCA_026391125.1 Bacteroidota bacterium | reverse complement strand
GATAAAAATAGATAACCCAAATTCTCTGGTCAACCGCTAAAACACCCAATTTTATGGTTATTATTTCCTATAATTAATATTATGTTAAGTAGGATATTTCAAACAACAGGTTAGCAATTATAACTCTGATCTTCAACTTGGTTATTACTAAATCAAACGTTTAGATCAGAGCACAAAAAAGCCGCTCCTTTTGGAACGGCTCTGATAATTACTTGATTGATAGATTTAGAACTTATCGTGTTCCCCATCATACAATTTATATTTTGCTTCTAAAGCATCAAATGCTTTTGCATCTTTACCACGAACTTGATCGCGTTTGTATTGATACATATTTGCTAAAAAGTCAACCGTTTTATTTCCGATACTCTTATCTGTTGAAGTTCTGGTTGTTTTTGCCTTTACGATCGCATAAGTTTTCTCTAACCAATCTGTAGCCTGATCAATATTTTCCTTAATTGGAACCTGTAAATCAAGGTTCGACTTTAAGATGGGATCAGTCTGAGTTTTAAACTTTGCATCTAATGCAGCCTTCTTTTTAGGGTCTTTCTCTACTGGTTTACTAGCATTGATGGTCTGAACCTGCTTAATATTTGCAGATACTTTATCATCCAACAATCCAAAATTATTGTAATAGATCACCCCGATATTGTAAGAAGCAATGGCATTTTGGTTGTTTTTAGCAAAACCCTTTTTGTAAGCTTCTACACCTTTCTTCTCGTAAGCATCTAATTGAGTACTATCGTGTTTGTCTTTTTCTTTTGCATCATGCTTCACATTTACAAAGATCTCACCAAACTGTAAATATTGCATTTCAGTCATATTACCACCAGCATCAGCTTTGTCGTAATAAGCTACTTTATCAGCTAACGTAAAATTGCGATCGATATACTCTATCTCATAATCTTCCCAATTCTCTTTAGGATAAGCTCCTTTTGAAATGGCTAGATATTTTCTGAATTCAGGCTCCTTTTTATCGTTCATGTATGTGATAACCAAATACTTATAAACATCAATATAGCCATCTGTAGTTACTTTTGCTTCTGCTAAACGTGCGTAATATTTACAGGCAAAATCAGGTTTACTTGCATTCTGACCAGAATAACCAGCATATAAAATAGAGGTAGTATCAAATGCCATGGTCTGATCTTTGGTCAATTTGTTTTTGAACAAAACATCACTATAGCTTACCGCATAAGCGAAATAAGTACAGGCTGAATCCCACATCTTTCCGTTAAATGAACGGATACCGTTATTGAATCCATAAGAGTACATATCATAAATAGCGTCAGAACCCTTGTCTTTAATTTGAACCAATGTTGGATCCATTTCCATCAATTTTTGGAAAGCAGCATCTGCATCAGTCACAAGATTGGGATACTTTTTAAAAGCATCTGGATTCTTAATCAAAGCCGCATAAATCCTGGATTTAAAAAACCAAGTCTCTGCCTTACCCTGAGCTTTTGGATCAGCAGCAATCTTATCAATTTCAGTTTTTGCGTCTTCAAATTTGTTGATCAGAACCGCAGTCTGAACTTTTTTATAATCTTGCGCGTTGGTTCCTAATGCCATTAGGACAATCATAGAAAGCAATTGAAGCTTCTTCATAAAAAACAATTTATTATTGATTATCAGTTGTTTGTGTGCTATTATCTAAACTATTATTCTCGTCTGTTCCGGTTTGATTCTCATCTTTTGATTCTTCTGTTGATTCTTCAGTTTGCTCTATCACTTCTTCCTCTTCCTGATCTTCAATTTGTGAAATAGCAGCTATTTCATCACCCTCATCTAAGCGAATCAATTTTACACCCTGTGTTGCTCTTCCCGCTTCACGAATATCGGCAATTCCTGTTCTTATTGTGATACCAGATTTACAAGTAATGATTAAATCCTCTTTCTCTGTTACGTATAAGATGTCAACCAATTTACCGGTTTTCTCTGTTACATTGATCGTTTTAACGCCCTTACCTCCTCTATTGGTAATTCTGTATTCATCAATCGCTGTACGTTTTCCAAAACCTTTTTCGCTCACTACTAATACCGTTCTTGTGGCATCTTCTTTATTCACACAGATCATACCAACTACCTCATCTGTTTCATCATCCACTTCAATACCGGTTACACCAATGGCGCCTCTTCCGGTAGATCTTACTTTGGTTTCTTCAAACCTGATCGCCCTACCGCTTCTCAAAGCTAACATGATTTCTGAATTTCCGTCGGTCATTTTAGCTTCTAACAATTCATCGCCTTCAACAATGGTGATCGCATTTACTCCGGTACTTCTAACGCGACTGAAATCTTCCAATGAAGTCTTTTTGATCACACCTTTCTTTGTACACAAAACGATATAGTGATTCTGAACAAATTCCTTGTCATCTAATTTCTTCACTTCAATAATGGCTTTCACTTTATCATCGCCTGGTAATTGAATCAGGTTCTGTATTGCTCTACCCTTACTTTGTTTTTCGCCTTCCGGTATTTCATAAACACGTAACCAATAACATCTTCCTTTTTCAGTAAAGAACATCATGGTATCATGCGTAGATGCTACAAATAAATGCTCCACAAAATCTTCTTCTCTGGTTTTTGAACCCACTGCTCCCCTGCCACCTCTGCGTTGTTGACGATATTCTGTAGCTGAAGTACGTTTGATATAACCCAAATGAGAAATGGTAATTACTACGTCTTCATCTTCTATTAAGTCTTCGATGCTCATTTCATCTGCGAGGTACTGAATCTCACTTTTTCTGGCGTCTCCGAATTTTTCTTTTACTTCATACAATTCCGTTTTGATCAATTCAAAACGAAGGAATTCACTTCCTAATAATTCTTTCAGTCCCTTGATTGTTAAGATCAAACCATTAAATTCTTCTACAATCTTATCGCGCTCCATACCTGTTAAACGCTGCAAACGCAGTTCCAGTATAGCTTTCGCTTGAGCTTCTGAAAGTCCTCGTGCTTGATTATAAATAT
>JAPLEO010000059.1 GCA_026391125.1 Bacteroidota bacterium | reverse complement strand
GTCTGATATGAATAAAATGACAGACATACTTGAAAAGAAACAGCGGATACAAATTAGGAAAGTAGTGAACCCATTAGGTCAGCATAACGAAGCTAGTTGGCGTGCCGAATTTCCGGATGCTTATCGATGGTTGATGAAAGAAGAAAAGTGAGGGGTGAGAAGTGAGGAGTGAGGAGTGAGAAGTGAGAAGTGAGAAGTGAAAGAAGATTAGTCTATACGATAGGAGACACCTTCTATTGCTAGTTCGGTATTTACAAATACTTCTTTTGTTTCTGCTAAAAACTCATCCAGTTTTTCGTATTTGCTACTGAAATGACCGATTTAGATAGGTAGTCTCGTGGTAAAGAAGATTAGCGTTTTGCACTTTTGTGGCGATCGACTCAGTATATTTTGTATCTGCACAGAATGCATAACTACTATCAGGAATGTTCGGAGATGTTACAGAATCATTCGGGATGACTTCACCAGTTTTAGTGACATAGTCTTCTCCTTGCTTCAAATGGTCATAAAATGCAGCGGGAATCCCTTTTTCAATAACTTTTTCACGTAATATTTTTCTAGGGTTCCTTTTTTCAGTGATCAAGAAACCCCAACAAGGAATGCGGTGACTGGTTTCAAAACAAGCAACGCTGTATTTAGGATGGTCTAAGATCAAACCTTCTTTTTCTATAGGATGAAACAGCAAGGGAAAAGGCAGCGTAGTGTCAGCCACTTTTAATTGCAGTTCAATGATATCGATCAATCTTGGGGGGCCGTAAAGATTTAAAGCGTGTTCCCGGCCGAGTAAGCCCATACTTGTAATGAGTCCGATTAAACCAAAGTAATGGTCGCCATGGAGGTGTGATATGAAAATATGGCCAATTTTGCTATGTCTGATCCGATAACGAGCTATTTGCATCTGAGTACCTTCACCACAATCAATCAAAAACAGCTGTTCGTTTAAAGTAACTAGCTGAGCCGTAGGGTGACGATCGTACGCGGGTAATGCCGAATTATTACCTAAAATAGTTACTCCAAACATAGCTTCTATTGTATCTTTCACTAACTATATGTTTGACTATTTTATTGTAAGCGAACAACTAAATATTTAAAAGTAATAGTGAATCTGTCAAAATGAAACAGGCTAAACGAAGCAATTGATCAAAAAATCAAGCGAAAAATTCGATTATTCATTGTTTTATTACTACTTTTGCAGCCGATAAAAATTAGAAGTAAATTTCCGGAGTCTTTTTAAAAAATTTGAGATGCCTTATTTAACAACAGAAAAGAGAGCAAGTATTTTTGCTGAATTTGGTGGAAAAGCCACTAACACTGGTTCAATTGAAGCGCAAGTTGCGATATTGACTGAACGTATCGTTCAGATTTCCAAACACTTACAAGCCAACAAGAAAGATTTTTCAACCCAGCGTGGTTTGATGAAGATGGTTGGTCAGCGTAAGCGTTTACTTAGCTATATGCAAAAGCACAACCTTAGTGGTTACCGTGCACTGATCGAAAAACTAGGTCTGAGAAAATAATTTTTCTATGATACTTTTAACTATTCCCAACTGACAATTTTGAAACAGTTGGGAATAGTTGTTTGTGTCTGTACCTTATTTTACCCGATTCTTCCTATCACAAGGGCTACGATTTAGCGGTTTTACCAACGATTTAGCAGCCTACTACACAAAAAACATGTTATCACAACCAAAATCAGTAAAGTTTGACCAGGGTGGTGGCCGCGAGGTTACTATCGGAACAGGTAAATTAGCCCGTCAGGCTGATGGAGCTGTTACCGTTTCTCAGGGAAACTGCGTAATACTGGCAACAGTAGTTGCCAATAAAGACCCTAAAGAGGGTCAGGATTTCTTTCCTTTGAGCGTCGATTATCAAGAAAAGTTTGCATCTGCAGGCCGTATTCCGGGTTCTTTCTTTAAGAGAGAAGCTCGTTTGAACGACTATGAGATCTTAACTAGCCGTTTGATTGATCGTGCTTTACGTCCATTATTTCCAGAAGACTATCTATGTGATGTTCAGGTACTTGTGAGTCTTATCTCAAGTGATGCTGAAGTTATGCCAGATTCATTGGCTTGCCTTGCTGCTTCTGCTGCATTGGCTGTTTCAAATATTCCAATCAAAGAAATGTTGAGCGAAGTGCGTATTGCACGTCTTAACGGCAAATTCATTGTTAACCCAACTCGTTCTGAATTGGCGGCTTCTGATCTTGAATTCTTGATCGCAGCTACTGAAAAGAACTTGATGATGGTAGAAGGGGAAGCGAAAGAGTGTTCTGAACAAGACTTGATCAAAGCGTTAGAATTAGCACATGATGCGATCCGTATCCAAATCAAGGCACAAGCTGAATTGCGTGCGTTGGTAGGTGTTGAAGGAAAGCGTGACTATAAAAAACCAGCTTCCGATGAGGCTGTAAACGAAAAAGTAATCGCTTTTGCTAAGCAAAGAGTGTATGAAATTTCAAGAAAAGGTTCTGCAAAACACGAGCGTACTGATGCTTATGCAGCATTGAAAGACGAGTTGATAGCGAGCCTTGGTGAAGAAGTAACCGACTTAGAAAAGAAATTAGCTAAGAAATACTACGAAGACCTTAAATGGGAAGTAGTTCGTGATATGATGTTGGAAGACCGTATCCGTTTGGATGGTCGCCAGTTGGATCAAGTTCGTCCGTTAGCGATGGAAGTTGAACCACTACCAGCACCACACGGTTCTGCATTGTTTACAAGAGGAGAAACGCAGTCTTTAACCACTGTTACTTTCGGTACTAAACTGGATCAATTATTAGCAGAAACTGCTGCTAAGTCTGATTATAGCAGTTTCTTCTTGCACTATAATTTCCCTCCATTCTCTACAGGTGAAGTAAAAATGATCCGTGGCGTAGGTAGAAGAGAAGTTGGTCATGGTAACTTGGCAATGAGAAGCTTAAAGCAAATGATGCCAGGTAACGAATATCCTTATACCGTTCGTGTGGTAAGTGATATTTTAGAAAGTAATGGTTCTTCTTCAATGGCTACTGTTTGTGCGGGTTCTCTTGCATTAATGGATGCTGGTGTGCCAATCCCTAAACACGTAAGTGGTGTAGCGATGGGTTTAATTACCAGAGCTGATGGAAAGTATGCGATCCTTACTGATATCTTAGGTGATGAAGATCATTTAGGTGATATGGACTTTAAAGTTACTGGTACCCGTGATGGTATCTGTGGCGTACAGATGGATATTAAAGTGGATGGTTTGAGCATGGCTGTGATGATGGAAGCATTAGAACAGGCACGCAAAGGCCGTTTACACATTTTGGATGCAATGTATGAGTGTATTCCAGCAGCTCGCGCTGATGTGAAATCTCACGCACCTAGAATGGTTAAATTGATCATCGACAAAGAATTCATCGGTGCTGTAATCGGACCAGGTGGTAAAGTGATCCAAGAGATCCAACGCGAAACTGGTACTACTATCAATATCGAAGAAGTTGGTAATACAGGTGAAGTAAGTATCTTCTCTGCAAACAAAGAAGCTGTTGACAAGGCAGTTGCTTGGGTTCGTGGAATCACAGCAGTTCCTCAAGTAGGAGATGTGTATGAAGGTCCAGTTAAAGGAATCAAGGAATTCGGTGCTTTCGTTGAGTTTATGCCAGGCAAACAAGGTTTGTTGCATATCAGCGAAATCAGCTGGAAACGCCTTGAAACCATGGATGGATTGTTCAACGAAGGAGATATGGTAAAAGTGAAACTGGTAGGATTAGATCCTAAAACCGGTAAATTCAAATTGAGTCGCAAAGCATTGATGCCAAGACCTGAATCTAAACCTAGAGAAGAGGGTGGTCAGGCTAATACAGAAAATGCCTAATCATATCAAATTAGCCTCCGAAATTTCGGGGGCTTTTTTTTAGCAAATTTTTCAGCTATGACGGATGCAACAATTCAAATCGAAATAACTACTAAGGACGAAGCAGTAAGAGATACACTCGTTGCGCAGCTTGCTGCCATTGGCTTTGAAGCTTTTGAAGAATTGGATGAAAGTATCAAGGCTTTTATTCCTGCCGCTAATTATAATAAAATGCAATTGGAGGAGGTCTTAGGAGCGCAAGCATACCAAGAGTCTTCCATTGAAAAGCAGAATTGGAACGAGGTTTGGGAATCAAATTTCGAGCCTGTGCAAGTAGAAAATTTTGTTGGCATACGCGCTTCTTTTCATCCTCCTTTCAAAGGGGTGGAACAAGAGATAGTGATCACACCGAAAATGAGTTTTGGCACTGGGCACCATGCCACTACGTACCTAGTGATGCAGGCCATGCGTGATATTAGCTGGGAGGGTAAAACTGTTTTCGATTTCGGAACCGGTACGGGCATTCTAGCGATTCTGGCAGAGAAGCTCGGAGCACAAAAAATCCTTGCGATTGATAATGACGACTGGTGCATTGAAAATGCTACTGAAAACATTGTCATTAATCAATGTTCAAAGATTGAAGTGGCTAAGGGCGATTCGGCCGAAATAGGCAGCCGTTTCGATATCATACTAGCAAATATCAACAAACACATCATTTTAGCAAATATTTCCTATCTTGGTCATTCGCTTCAAAAAGGAGGACTTATTCTATTAAGTGGACTCCTAGAAGAAGACGCATCCGATATCTTAAATGCCTGCTTATCAGTTGGTTGGAAACACCAGTTTACAAATAAAAGAAATGGTTGGATTGTAATTCAGTTGCAAGGTTAAGGCCCTGAAAAGGCTGTATTAAGCAATTGTTAACCTATTGTTTCCTATATTTGAATTTCAAAAAACTTCAAACCAATCGTCAATGAACGAAATTCTGCTCATTGTTCTGGCCTACTTAATCGGATCTATTCCCACTGCAATTTGGGTAAGTAGAAAGTTTTTCAATATTGATATCCGTGATTATGGCAGTGGTAATGCGGGTGCTACCAACACTTTTCGTGTATTGGGTCCAAAATGGGGATCCTTTGTAATGATGGTAGATGTACTCAAAGGAGTAGTTGCTACATCATTATACATACTCTTACCTTATTACCTTACTGATGAATGGGACCGCACCAATTTTATGATTGGCTTGGGACTTGCTTCAGTAATTGGCCATATTTTCCCTATTTGGGCAAATTTTAAGGGTGGCAAAGGGGTTGCAACTTTACTAGGGATGGCAGTTGCTGTTCAACCAGTAGTAGCCGTTTGTTGTATTGCTGTCTTCCTGATTGTACTATATCTGACCCGTTTTGTTTCGCTTAGTTCTATTTTAGCGGGTGTATCATTCATGGTATTCATTCTTTTCATCTTTAATGAGAAAGAAACTTTATATCGAGTTTTTGCAGTTTTAGTGGCACTGATGGTTGTTCTTACCCACCAAAAGAACATCGGAAGGATCCTCAAAGGAACAGAAAGCAAAGTGCCTATTTTTAAGTCGCGCGACCGTAGAAAGCAGCGTCGTAAAGGGGATTTATAATTTTATTGCGTTAGTATGCGGGATTAAGGAGGTTATTTTCGTAACTTTGCTCTCCCTATTTGATCACCTAAATGTTTTTTTAGGCATGTCCAATCAAAGTGTATTTGAGAAGTTACAGTTAAAAGACGAGAAAAACCTGTTAATTCAGGGTATCCCATCTTCTATAGAAAAGCAGTTCGCAAAGTTGGCTTATGCTAAAAATGTGACTCCTTTATTGAAGAGCAAAAAAGTAGATTTTGCTTTGATCTTCGCATTGAGTCAGCAACAGCTGAATCAAATTATGCGTGAAGTATTTCCGGCTTTGAGCGCTGAAAGCAAATTGTGGGTGGCTTATCCTAAAGCAACTAGCAAAATTGTAAGTGATTTGAATCGCGACTGTAGTTGGGAGTTACTCACTAAAAACGAGTACGAATCTGTACGTCAGGTTGCGATCGACAATGTTTGGAGTGCCATCCGCTTTAAGAAATTAGACCAGATTCCCAATCGCGACCGTAGTTTTTCAGATATCAAAACCCCTGAAGTGAATGGGATTGATTTTGAAAAACGTTTAGTGGTTCCGCCAGCAGAATTGGGTAGCATGTTCTTAAAACACAAAGAAGCCCAACAGTTCTTTACCTCACTATCTTTCAGCAATCAGAAAGAATACGTAAGCTGGATCGAAGCCGCAAAGAAAGAAGACACGAGAAAACGCAGGTTAGAAACTGCCTTAGAGAAATTACTCGCAGGCAAGAAGAATCCCTCAGAAAAATAAGGTAAAAAGTCAAAAGTCAAAATTCAAAATATAAAAGCCTCTGAGCAACTTTCGTTTATTAAAAACTCTTAACTAATCATCTTACAAACCTCTCTTCACTTTTATCTCTTCACTCTTCACTTCTTCTTTATCTCTTCACTTTTTAAACTATCTAATAATAACCGTCCCCAACTGTTTCGTAATTTCTCTTTCGATAGTTTTTAAATGTTGATGCAATTCAATCAAACGCATTTGTTCAGCAAGCGGAGCATTTTCCATATCGTGTTGATTTTCCTCAAACATTTTTTTGAGTTTACGTAACTTGTAATAGTTCACACTCATGAGAATATCTTGTCTGCTGATATCTCTATTTAAGATAAACATGCCCTCCATTTTTTCATCCCATTTAGTACTCAATTCATGCGCCTGCATGCTTAATTGAATCACTAAATTTCTGACTGATTCATTACTATGATACAGCATTGTTTTTGTAGTTGGTTGAAGTCCGTCTACAAACATTTTTTTATAAGTTTCAAAAAGTTCTTCTAGTTGAGGATTGTCGAAATGAAATTGATCTAATTCATTAAACACATATTCAGCCATCGTGATTTCCTCATCCCATTTGTGAAGGCCGTGTTCTAATAATGCTCTCAATACATTTTTTTCATGTGCTTCATCTCTATTAAAGAGCAACTGTGAATCATCTAAAACATCTTCAGGTTGCCTCGCAGCCAATTGCTGATCTAGTAGGAGGTCATCGGCTACTTGTTTCTTTTCATCTTTAGAAACCTTATCTCTTTTGATTTTATTAACGAGATGCGTTAATCCACTCTCATCAATTTTTAATAAGTGTGCAGACTGTTTGATATAGTCTTGCTGTCTTGTAAAATCTTCGGCTTTGTTTAGCTTACTAATTGTTTCTGCGATCTGATTGGCAACAGCACTTTTCTTAGCAACATCATTTCCTGCTTCTTTCAGCATTACTTCCAACTGAAAAAGAATGAAATCTTTTTTATTTGCTGCAATGAATTCATTGAATGCAGTTACACCAACTTTATTTACATAACTGTCAGGATCTTCTTTGTCAGGAATCAATACCAGTTTCACGTTCAGCCCTTCTTCCAAAGCCATATCCAATCCTCTTAAAGCAGCTTTGATACCTGCATTATCACCATCATAAATAATGGTAAGATTAGAAGTATATTTTTTGATCAATCTTAATTGATCCGTAGTTAATGAAGTACCACCACTTGCAACAACATTTTCAATTCCTGCTTGATGCAGACTAACTACATCGGTATATCCTTCTACTAATAAACATTCATTGGCTTTATCAATGGCTTGTCTTGCAAAATAAGAACCATACAAAATTTTACTTTTTGAATAGATCTCATTTTCTGGCGTGTTGATATATTTAGGTGCGCGGTCTGCTTTGCCAATCACACGTGCGCCAAAGCCAATTACTTTTCCAGAATTATTATGAATCGGAAAAATAATTCTGCCTCTATAATTATCAGCCAGTTCATTATTACTTCGCATTGCAACAAGTCCTGTCTTAGGAAGTATTTCTGCGTTGAACTGATTATCCAACAATGCTTTCGTTAATGCATCTTTGATATCTGGATTATAGCCGATCTGAAATTTTTGAATGATGGCATCTCTGAAACCTCTTTCTTGCAAATAGGAAAGTGCAATGTTTTGTCCTTCTGCAGAATCTGTTAATTGCGATGAAAGAAACTTCTGTGCAAAGTGATTGATCGCAAATAAACTATCAGCAGTTTGATTTAATAATTTTTGCTCTGCACTAGATTCTGTTTCTTCGACTTCAATATTATATCTAGCGGCCAACCATCGAAGTGATTCTACATAACTATATTTTTCGTGCTCCATTAAGAAGCCAATACTATTTCCACTTTTACCACATCCAAAACATTTATAAATTTCTTTTGCGGGAGATACAGTAAAGGAAGGGGACTTCTCATTATGAAAAGGGCAGAGGCCTAAATAATTGGTCCCTCTCTTCTTTAATTTCACGAACTCGCCTACGATATCTAATATATCGATGTGATTGGTGATCTGTTGTATGGTATTCGGCGAAATCATTCAAGCGAAATTAACTGATTAGTCAAGAGTCGACAATTTAATTCCTTCCAAATTATAAATTATTGTATTGCCGTTTTCGATTTTCTATTAAATTTAAACATGCTAAAGAAAGAACGCCAGGCTTTTATTATTCAACAGATTAATATCCACAATAAGGTTTTATCCTCAGATTTGAGTGTACACTTAGATGTGTCGGAAGATACCATTCGTAGAGATCTACAAGAATTAGGGGAGGAGGGAAAATTGATCAAAGTACATGGTGGCGCATTATCAAAGTCTTTTCATTTTACACTAGAACCCAATCCTATTTATTCTTTGCCTGAAAAAAAAGTGATTGCGTTCAAGGCTATTGAGTTAATAAAAGATGGGATGTTAGTTTTATTAACCGGGGGGACTACAATACTAGAAATGGTCAAATCCTTACCGCCTGAATTAAATGCCACTTTTGTTACGGTGAGTTTACCTATTGCACTAGAACTATTGAATCATCCAAATTCGGAAGCCATTTTCATTGGGAATCGACTTTCAAAAAACACGCAGATGGCTATTGGGGCAGAAGTGATAGAGCGTTTATCGAGAATTAAGGCTGATCTCTGTTTTTTAGGAACCAATAGTTTTGACGCCAATTACGGGATCACTGATATGGATTGGGATATCATTGAAGTAAAAAAAGCCATGATCCGCTCTGCTCAAAAGACAGTTTCTTTATCCATTTCTGAAAAACTGAATTCCATCCAAAAGTTGCAGGTATGTAAGCCAGAGAAGGTAGATGTTTTAATTACTGAATTAAATCCATCAGATCCAGCTTTATTAGAATATGCTGCTAAAGGCATTCAAATCCGTTAATTCCTGATTACGAGTCTAATACGGTAAAAAATTGCAGCTTTTTGCAGCTATTTTCTAAAATATGTTGGTTTGCTGTGGATATATTCCCCAAATCTGCATAAATTCAATTCGGAATTCTCCATTAAAAATTTTAACATTGCTTTATTATTAGGTCTTTTTGAATCAAGCTGGGCGATTTGCGGGTTTATGCGTAAAAAAAAACGTTAAATGATGCAATGTTTTGCAAGATTGAAATGTCCTCATAATTGAAACTACTGCTAAGTTTCAAACGGATGAGCTTATATGAATTAAGAAAACTAAAAAACTGTTATGAGAAAAATCGTTTCAATGATGAAAGTGGTTCTGTTGCTACTTTTCATTTTCTCGTTACCCTCTTTTGGACAAAGTCAGACAGTATCGGGGACAGTCCGCGATGCCGAAAAGAATACTCCATTGGCAGGTGTAACTATCAAAGTAGTGGGAACAACCATTACTTCTCAAACCAAAGACAATGGATCTTTCTCTGTGAAAGCATCTAATGGTCAGGTGTTACAATTAACCTATATCGGGTTTGAGTCGCAAAAAGTAACTGTTACTGGTTCTAAGATGGACATCAACATGCGGAGTGGTGTTACAGAATTAGAAGAAGTAGTTGTTTCAATGGACATCAAGCGTAAGTCTAGAGACTTAGGTTTCTCCACACAAACAGTGAAGGGTGCGGAAATGAAAGAAACACAACGTGAAAGTTTTGTGGATGCATTGCAAGGACGTGTTGCTGGTGCAACTATTACTGCAACTTCTGGTGTGCCAGGTGCATCTTCTACGATCGTTTTGAGAGGGTTTAATAGTATGTCATTGAACAACCAGCCATTATTTGTAGTGGATGGGGTTATTCGTGATAACTCAACTGTAGATGCCACAGCAAACGTTCCTGCTGCTGCCGGACAAAACAATACTTCCAATGACTTTACCAATAGAATTTCAGATATCAACCCAAATGATATCGAATCTGTGACTGTTTTGAAAGGACCAGAAGCTACTGTTCTTTATGGTAGTTCTGCTAGTAATGGTGCGATCATTATTACTACCAAACGTGCTAAGCTAGAGAATGGCAAGAAATTCAATATATTTTATGATAACAGTTTAAGAGTACAATCATTACAAAATATTCCTGCAACATTTAATGGTTTCCAACAAGGAACCAATGGTGTTGCCTCAACTGGTACTTTTTCAGCGTTTGGACCAGCAATGGCTCCTGGAACACCAGTTTATAATAACGTAGGTAATTTCTTTAAAACTGCATTCGGACAAACGCATAACTTAAGTATGGATTTTGGTAGCCAAAAATCTAGCTACCGTTTCAGTACTTCATATTATGATCAAACAGGGGTTGTTCCAAATACAAGGTTAACAAGAGTAAACTTTCGCTTAACAAATACTACTAAGATCAATAAATGGATTGATATCACTCCGTCTATAGCTTATAGTAATAGTGTGAACAATAAAGCCATGAAAGGTGCGGGTGGTTATTTATTGAACTTGTTCTTATGGCCTTCAACAGACAATGCACAAAGCTTTTTGTTACCTAACGGACATAAACGTTATTTGATTTCTGCAAATGACCCTACAGACAATGCTAACTTAGGAACGGTATCTGAAACCGATAATCCGTTCTTTGCTGCTAACAGAAATGTATCTCAAGATAAGTCGAGTAGTTATGAAGCAAACCTTGCTATTAACTATAACCCTACCAAATGGTTAACTGTTGCAGGTAGGTTTGGTTATAATGGTTTTTCTTTAGAGGGATTCCAGTATCGTGACCCTGAATCTGCTTCTCAATCTTCAATGGCTAACAAAGGTTCTTTAGATAATATCTGGAGAAAGAATGTAAACTATAACCATACCATCACTGCAACTGTTAAAAAGCAGTTCGGTAAATTCAATACCCGTTTCACTGCAGGAACTCGTTGGAGCCAATCTGAATTGCAACTGTTTGGAATTTCTGGAACATTTGATAGTACCAGAAGTTTTGATAGTAGTTCTACAGGATTTGCTACCAGAACTAGATTGAGTCGTGCAACATTGTATGGTAGTGGTGAGTGGAATCAAAATAAAAAGTATCAAATTGCAGAATTTGGAGAAGCAACGATTAGTTATAACAACGTGATTTTCTTAACAGGATCTATGGCATTTGAATCTTCTTCAGTGCTACCTGCTGCAAATAGAAATTATAACTATCCAGGAGGAAGCTTAAGTATCATCATGAGTGATATCTTCCCTAAAATGAAAGGTGGCTTGATAAGCTATTGGAAATTGCGTGGATCAATGGCATCTACGGCAAGGCTCCCAGACCCTTATTCAAATCAGTCGAACTTTGTTCCTACAGTTACAAGTGCCAATCAAGGTCCAACAGTTAATAACCTGATTGCAGTTCCATTACAGTATGCATTTACCAATGCAAACCCTAACTTGAAACCAGAGCGTCAACAGACTTATGAAGTAGGTACTGAAATGAGGTTGTTCCATGATATCGTGACCGTCGACGCGGCTTATTATAACACATTGGCTTTAGATCAGATCGCACAAGGTTTCCGTGCAAGTTATGGTACAGGATTTGTCTTAAATACTGCTAATAACTCAAGTGTACGTAATCAGGGTATTGAAGTTAGTTTAGGTATCAAAATGATGAGGAAAAAAGACTTCAGTTGGGATATCCAATTCAACTTTAACCACATGTGGAATCAGGTATTGGCAATTCCTTTACCAATCGATATCGCAGGTGCTGACTACTATGATGCTTCAACTTGGTTATACAACAACGCAAGAGGTGGTTTAAGACCTGGTTATTCAACTGGAACTATTACAAGTTTTGGTTATAGACGTCAGGATTTAACTCCAACCGGACCGAATGGTTTGCCATTTAATAATGGTTTGATCTTGATTGCTCCTACTACAGGTTTGCCTGTTCAAGATGGAACATTTAGAGTTCGAGGAGATAGAACTGTTTGGTTAAGTTTAGGTACCATCAATAAATTCCGTTATAAAGATTGGAGTTTAAGTTTCTTATGGGATTTGAGAGTTGGTGGAGATATTTTCAATGGTACGAATATGTACCTAACCACTTTGGGTAAATCTGGAAAATCAGCCGATCGATTAACTCCTAGAGCTGTTTATGGTGTATTACAAGATGGTAAAGAAAATACTGCAACACCTTCCTATAATACAATTATGGTTACGCCATATTTTAATAATAGCTATTACAGTTCCACAAACATGCCAGAAGAAGATTATATGGAGAGAGATATCAAAGCTTTCCGCTTAAGAGATATCACTTTGAGTTATACACTTCCTTCTAAGGCTTTGGTTAGAAACGCAAACCATATGGATTCTCCAGGTATTTTGGACTATGCAACTTTCAAAACTGTCAGCTTCTTTATGACATGTAATGATCTTGTATTGTTTACCAATTATTCAGGAGCAGATCCTGCTGCTAACGGTGGTAACGCTTCATTA
Organism: Bacteroidota bacterium; assembly: GCA_026391125.1. Classification (GTDB taxonomy): domain Bacteria; phylum Bacteroidota; class Bacteroidia; order Chitinophagales; family Chitinophagaceae; genus Sediminibacterium. Next base: position 45,323 of record JAPLEO010000059.1, on the reverse strand, counting down.
AGAGGTGTGGGTGCTGTTGGATTTGACTATGGTAATATTGCTGCACCACTTAGTTTAAACCTAGGTGTAAGAGTTGGTTTTTAACTGAAAAAATTAAATAATTATGAAAAATAAATCCTTTATAACTTTTTCGCTGGCTGTGGCGGTTTCAGCCTTTGGGATTATTTCTTTACAATCCTGTTCAAAGAAGCTGGAAGAAGCTTATTTGAATCCCAATAACCCTATTGAGGGTTCAATTGAGGCTATTTTGCCCAATGCCATTAATCAAATGACATCTACTGCTGCGCCCCCAACTGGTGGAGGTGGTGGTTCATACGGACCAGCTGCTGAAGCAGTTTTATTAGGCAGGTATATCCAATTTTGGGGAGTTAACACCACTAGTGATAACTATGAACTAATGGGTGGTGTTTACGGTACGGCATCTGATAATACCGGTCTAGTTTGGGCGATGCATTATTATGGCATTGGTCAGAATGCTAAATTTATCATCTCTAGAGGTAGGGATCAACAAAAATGGGATTATGTAGGTGTTGCAAACGCCATCTTCGCATTCAGTTGGTTAACACTTACCGAAGAATATGGTGAAGTGATTTTGAAACAAGCATTTGATCAGGGCCGTGATCAATTCGATTACGATCCTCAGTCTGCAGTTTATGATACAGTTCGCCAAATTTGCGATAGTGCCATCTTTTATTTAAACAGAACTGATGGAGCTGTTAGTCCAGCTAACTTAGCAGTAGGAGATGGTTATTTATATGGTGGAGATGTAAATAAATGGAAAAAATTTGTTTACGCCATTAAAGCAAGGTCATTCGCACACTTAAGTAACAAAGCAATCTATTCTCAAAAGGGATATGCCGATTCAGTGATTAAGTACTGCGATTTGGCCATTACTTCAAATGCTGATAATGCAATGCAAAAATGGGTAGGTGGTAACTTTAGTGGAACTAACAATTATTACGGACCTTTTCGTGGAAATATTGGTTCACTTCGTCAGTCTGCATTTATTGCAAACCTGTTAACGGGTGCCGCTCCAACTTCTCCATTCAACGGTGTTTCTGATCCACGTACACCATACTTGATCAATGAAAATGCCAACAAAACATACAAAGGAGTTGTTCCAACTCAGGGACCTTCTGGTTTATCTACTGCAGATCAACCTTTGAATTTTTGGAGAGCATCATTTGCTTCAACATCAGTAAGTGTGGATTCTGGTAGATATATCTTTAATAATCTAGCTCCAATGCCAATTATTACTGCTCCTGAACTTCAGTTTGTAAAAGCAGAAGCTGCGTATCGTAAAGGGGATAAAGCATTGGCATTAGCTGCGTATACAAATGGTGTTAACTTGTCGTTCGACTTTTTAACTACTATTTATGACGGTAGAATCCCATTGACATTAAAAATTACCACAGCATCAAGAGCAGCTTATCTAGCGAATCCTAAAGTTATTCCTGCTACACCAGCAGCATTAACCTTATCGATGATCATGTTGCAAAAATACATTGCTGTATATGGTTACGGGTTTAATGAAACTTGGACCGATTTGCGTCGTTACCATTACACAGATTTAGATCCCGCTACTGGTAAGCAAGTATATTCAGACTTTACATTGCCAGCTACTTTAACCACTTTCAATAATGGTAAATTAGTTTATCGTTGTCGCCCTAGGTATAATTCAGAATATCTGTATAATATCCCAGCGTTACAAGCAATCGGGGCATTGGCATCTGATTATCATACGAAAGAACAATGGTTTAGTTTACCATAAACTCAATGATTAAAATAGTAAGACATGAAAAAATCTAATTTTAAATATTTACTGGGTATCCTTGCTGTGGTGCTTGTTTATGCTTGTTCAAAAGACTCTGGTGTAACTAACCAGCCTTATCAAACATATGATGTGCCATATTCTCAAGGCCAGCTGAAGATCAATCTAGGATTTGCGTACACCATTAACTACAATACATTGTTATTGAAAATTAATGATAGTGTTGTGAGCAACTCCTTGACAACAAGAAACCCATTTCCTGGTGGGGGCTATAATACAGGCGGTAGTAACTTCGCATTATATTTATCGGTAAAACAAGGCGATAATAATGTGTCTGTAGTTATTCCAAAATTTGGCACTGCTATTGATTCGGTTGTTTTGTATAAGACAAAGATCAATATACCGGATAATAGAAATTATACTTTGCATATTGCAGATACGATGATTGATGCTTCAACTAATAACACTAAATCTCTTTTGGTAAAGAATCTTATCAATGATATGGATACAGGTTGGTGCCGTTTCAAATTTGTGAATATGATTCCAAATTTACCGGCTGTTGATTTGTATTTAAACGGTGTTTTAATTAAATCAGCCATACCATTCATGAATGCAACTGATTCTTTCAGTGTTCGTACTGGAGTGTATCAGCCTGGTTATACAGGAGCTACAACTACTTGGGCTGTTCGTCCAGCTGGTGCATTAGCAACCTCAACCGCAACAGCGAGCTATGCTAGTGCCAATGGATTACAAAGTCAAAAAGTAATGACCATCTTTACGATGGGCTATGCAGGTATGACTGGTACAAGACTTCCATTTGTATGTTTTACACTGGATAAAAATCAGTAAGATCATAAAATAGCAATAAAAAATCTAGGGGAGTACTGTAAAGTGCTTCCCTATTTTTTTTGTTAAAGCCAATCGAACAAACTTTGTTTTTGGTAAATTTGTTTTCTCTTTGGTTCATCATTTAAAATTCAGGTATGCGTAAATGCACAGTTTTCTTCATGCTGATTTTTTGTAGCATTTTTATTAAATCCAATGCGCAAAAAATAGGCAATTATTTACCTGAATATTTAGACCACTATAAACCCGAAAAACTACACCTCCATTTCGATAAAAGCATTTATAATAAAGGCGAAACCATCTGGTTCAAATCTTATTTATTGGTTGGCAACGGTCCCTCAGATTTTAGTAGAAATTTTTATGTGGATTGGTATGATCAAAATGGTCAATTATTAAGTCATACGATTCACCCCATCTTCGAATCTTCTGCCAGGGGCATGTTTGATATTCCTGCAAATTATAAAGGCGAAAAAATTCATTTAAAAGCCTATACCCAATGGATGCTCAATTATGATTCCTCCTTTGTGTATATCAAAGACATTCCGGTTATGCAAACGGATACAGCCAACAAAGCAAAGTCGGTTCTCCCAGTTGCTAGCATTCAATTCTTTCCAGAAGGGGGCGACCTCATCAATGGCGTTAATTCAAATGTTGGGTTTATTGTTACTAATCAATCTGGTAAGCCAGTAACAGTGCGAGGAGCGATTTTTAATAATACTAATCAATTAGTGGATAGTTTTCTAACCATACACGAGGGGATGGGTAAATTTTCTATCGAACCCAGTGCCAAAGAAACTTATTACTGTAATTGGATCGACGAATATGGGATTAGTCATACTAGTAATCTTCCCATCGCTAAACCATCTGGTGTTGCATTAGAAACAAAACTGAAACAAACCAAAGCAGTTTTTGTATTAAAAAGAAGTACTGAACTTTCAGATAATTTTAAATCGGTCCACATCATTGCAACCATCAATCAGCAAGTCGTATTCAATGCCGCTGCAAATTTATCTAGCAAGAGAATTGTTATTGGAGAATTCCCTGTTGATAGTTTAAATACGGGCATCTTACAGATCACTTTGTTTGATGCTAATTGGCTGCCAATCGCAGAACGAATTCAGTTTGTGAAAAATACTGAGTATGAATTTTTCCCTTCTGTGCAAGTGATCAACAAACGACTAATTAAAAGAGGCAAGAATACGCTTGAAATAATTGTGCCTGATACTGTTTTGAGTAATCTCTCCGTATCCATTACGGATGCTGGTTTATACAGCGACAATTCTAGTAATATCATTTCCCAGTTATTATTATCAAACGAGATCAAAGGAAATATTTATCATCCGGCCTATTATTTTGAAAAGGATACTGATGAGGTGAATGAACAACTTGACCTTGTAATGATGACGCATGGTTGGAGAAGGTATAAATGGGACGAAATTGCAAAGGGTAAATTACCAACCATCACTTATCCGATGGATAGTGATTATTTGCAGATCAAAGGAACAATCATTACACCAAGTGCTCCAATGAATTATAAAGCAAATCCTTCCATCACACTCGTGATGCAAGCGAAGGATAGCAGCAAGCAATATTTTAATGTGCCCATCAAACCCGACGGTAGTTTTAGACAGAGAGGTATTATTTTCTTTGATACTACTAAAGTTTATTATCAGATTAATGGCGATAAAAAATTAAATGATGTAGCCACTGTTAATTACCAATATAGTTTGCCAGTTACTGCATTTGCTAGGGCTATGCGCGTGTCTAATTTTCATGTGGTGGATAGTGTTCAATTGAGACAAACGAATCTGTTTTATAATGGAGTGGCACGTACTCGAAAAACGATGGACTCAACAGTGATCTTAAAAGAAGTTACTGTGAATAGTAAGGTCAAATCGAATGTTGATGTACTCGATGAAAAATATACAACAGGTTTATTCAATAGCAAGAATGGCTATTCATTTGATGTGATGAATGATGATCGTGCAAAGGGCTCTCTTGATGTGTTTCATTATTTACAAGACATGATTCCTGGTATGACCATGTCGATCCCTATATTAGGTGCAAACGGCGCACAGGATGCCAATAGCAGTAATGTGCCAGGATTAAATTGGCGAGATGGATCACCTGATTTATTTATCAATGAAATTCCTTCTGATGCTGGTGCAATTATGGAATTGTCGATGAGCGAAGTAGCATATATCAAAGTATTTCGTCCGCCATTTATGGCTGCATCTGGTTCGGGTGCATCTGGAGCAATTGTGATTTATACGAAGAAGGGACAAGATATTAAAACAGACAATGTAAAAGGACTTCGTTACACTTTAGTTTCTGGTTATTCAAATTATAGAGAATTTTATCAACCAGATTATAGTACACTTCAATCAAAGTATACTGATGCGCGATCAACATTATATTGGAATCCTTATATACTTACTGATAAGAAAAATAAATCAGTCAAGTTCGATTTCTATAACAATGATGTGAGTACTCGTTTCAGAGTAATCGTCGAAGGTGTAAATGCAAATGGAAAATTGGCGAGAATTGAAAAAATAATTGAATAATAAATTCCTGATTTTTTAATCAGGATTATTTTCAAATTCCATATCGTCGCTATCCAATAACTCACGTTCAATTTCTTCCATCTGAACAATATCCCATGCTTCACTTTCAGTGGGAGTATGGTTTAAAAAATCGAGTAATTCCATTTTTTCAAAAACAGCTTCTACTGTATCGCTTAAAGAGCAGATGACGAAAGACGCACTTTTTTCATAAAACTGCTGTTGTAATTCTGCCAATTGCAGTGCTGCAGCTTCTTCAATTTGACCAACCTTCTCCATCTGAAGAACCACGTTTTTGACGGGCTCTTGAAGCTGTTTCAGGCAGGTATCTGCTATTCCCGCTGCTATATTGACAGTTAAATCTGTTAAAATCGGCGTTACAACTGTAAATTTCTCCTTGGTATCAATTTTGAGTTCCATATTAAATAATTCATTAACAATCTGTGCATAAATGGCACACAACTTCACTCAAAAATATTCGTTATAATTGTATAAATCCAATTTTGATTATGGATAATAATTTTTCAGCACAAGTAAAAGAGATCATTTCCTTCAGCAGGGAAGAGGCATTGCGGTTGGGGAACGACTTTATAGGAACAGAACATCTCTTGTTGGGTTTGATCCGTGATGGGGATAATACCGCCATCAAGGTACTCAAGCAGCTCAATATAGACTTGTATGAACTAAGAAAGGAAGTAGAACTTGCCGTAAAAGATAAAACGGGCAAGAATATTGCCAATATTAATAGCCTTCCACTCACGAAGCAAGCAGAAAAAGTAATTAGGGTTACTGTTTTGGAAGCCAAGGCCTTGAAAAGTCCGTTGGTTGAAACAGAGCATCTAATGCTTAGCATCCTTAAGAATAAAGAAAATATTGCTACCCAGATCTTAAACCAATTTGATGTGGATTACGACTTGTTTCGTAACGAGTTAGGAATGGTAGGATCTACCAATCCCAATCCCAATCCACGCAGCGAGTTTTCTGACGAAAATGAAGAAGACTTCGATGAGGAGAAAAGAGGTGCTGGTTACCAACAACAAAAAGGTGGCAAGGCAACTCCTGGAGCTAAAAGCAAAACGCCAGTTTTAGATAATTTCGGAAGAGATATCACCAAGCTAGCAGAAAGCGGAACGCTTGACCCCATTGTTGGTAGAGAAGCAGAGATCGAAAGGGTGAGTCAGATTTTGAGTCGCCGTAAAAAGAATAACCCCATACTCATTGGTGAGCCAGGTGTGGGTAAAACAGCGATCGTAGAAGGTTTAGCACTCCGAATTGTACAACGTAAAGTAAGCCGTGTTTTATTCGATAAACGTGTGATCAGTTTGGATCTTGCGGCATTGGTGGCAGGTACCAAGTATCGTGGTCAGTTCGAAGAAAGAATGAAAGCCATCATGAATGAATTAGAGAAGAACAGAGATGTGATCTTATTCATTGATGAAATACATACGATCGTTGGTGCTGGAGGTGCAAGTGGTTCATTGGATGCTTCCAATATCTTTAAACCAGCACTTGCTAGAGGAGAACTCCAATGTATTGGTGCTTCTACACTGGATGAATATCGTATGCACATTGAAAAAGATGGTGCACTGGATCGTCGTTTCCAAAAAGTTTTGATCGAACCACCTAGTGTGGATGAGACCATTTTGATCTTGAATAATATCAAGTCGAAATACGAAGACTTCCACAACGTTACTTATAACGATGAAGCTATTGAAGCTTGTGTGAAGTTGAGCGACCGTTACATGACTGATCGTTTATTGCCCGATAAGGCCATTGACGTATTGGATGAAGTAGGGGCAAGGGTTCACTTGAAGAATATCAATGTACCAGAAGATATTGTTGAGCTCGAGAAAAAAATAGAAGAAGTTAAGAACGAGAAAAATAAAGTAGTGAAGAGTCAACGCTTTGAAGAAGCAGCGGCACTTCGCGATACGGAGAAGAAATTAGGAGAAGAACTCGAAAAGGCAAAAGGAATCTGGGAAGAAGATAGCAAGAACAAGCGCTATCCGATCGTAGAAGAGCATATTGCGGAAGTGGTGAGTATGATGACAGGCATACCTGTAAAACGCATGGTTCAAGCGGAAACTGAAAAGCTACGCAAAATGAGCATAGACATGCGCGACATGGTAGTTGGTCAGGACGAAGCCATCGTAAAAGTGGTGAAAGCCATTCAGCGTAATCGTGTTGGTTTGAAAGATCCAAAGAAACCGATTGGTACGTTTATTTTCTTAGGTCCAACTGGTGTAGGTAAAACAGAATTAGCCCGTTCATTGGCTCGCTATATGTTTGATTCAGAAGATGCGTTGATTCGCATAGATATGAGCGAATACATGGAGAAATTCACAGTGAGCAGATTAATTGGTGCACCTCCGGGATATGTGGGTTATGAAGAAGGTGGACAATTAACAGAAAAAGTTCGTCGTAAGCCTTACTGCGTAATTCTTTTAGATGAAATTGAAAAAGCGCATCCTGATATTTATAATATTTTATTACAGGTATTGGATGATGGTCAGTTGACTGATGGTTTAGGACGGAAGATCGATTTCAAAAATACACTCATCATCATGACTTCCAATATTGGTGTACGCCAGTTGAAAGAGTTTGGAGATGGGGTAGGATTTGCAACCGCAACCCGTGTTCAAAATGCAGAAGATAATAATAAAGCGGTTATTGAAAAAGCACTGAAGCGTACATTCTCTCCAGAGTTTTTAAACCGTATTGATGATTTGGTCATCTTCAATACATTGAGCAAAGAAAACATCTTCAATATCATCGATATCCTAATGAAGGGTGTAACTAAACGTTTACAAAACCTAGGTTTTTCAATGGAGTTGACACTTGAAGCAAAAGAGTTCATCGCAGATAAAGGATATGATGCGCAATTCGGCGCAAGACCTTTGCACAGGGCATTACAGAAATATTTAGAAGATCCTTTAGCAGAAGAGATTTTAAATATGAGCGTAAAAGCCGGCGATAAATTGATCGCAGACCTGGATAAAGAAAATGGAAAGATCAAATTCATCTACGAGCCAAGGATCGAACAACCTACTATCTCTGAATCTAAAGAATAAGAAGAAGATAAAAGATAATAGATAAAAGTGAAGAGAGGAGAAGAAGAAAGTGAAGAGTGATAAAAAATATAAAAGCCCCGTCCCGAGTATTCGGGATCGGGGCTTTTTGTTAGAAAGTTTGTGAGATTTAGTAAAAAAGTTAATAGCTCTTCACTTATCAATTTTACCTCCTCTCTTCACTTTTATCTATTATCTCTTCACTTCTTATTGAATGTCCCAAGCCAACGCCGACGCCCCTAAGATAGCTGCGTCAGACTCTTTTAAATGACTAACCAGGATCTTCACTTTGTTTTGGAATACTTGTATTAGATTGGCTTCCATGCTTTCTCTAGTAGGCTTTAAAATGAGATCTCCGGCCTTTGTTAGTCCGCCGAATAATACAATTGCAGACGGACTAGAAAACATCACAAAATTAGCAAGCGCAAGACCTAATACTTTACCTGTGAAATCAAAAATATCTTTTGCTAATTGATCTCCCGCCATGGCCGCATCGTAAACTTTTTTAGAGTCGAGCTGGTCTTGAGGAACATCGCGTAACAAACTAGGCGTGTCTGAATTGGTGAGCATTTCTATGGCTGTTTTTGTTACACCAGTTGCAGAAGCATAGCTTTCTAAAGAGCCTTTTTTGCCTGTGCCTTCGTGGTAACGACCATCTGGAATAACGATCACATGCCCCAGTTCACCAGCAAATCCATCGTGGCCATATATCAATGTGCCATTTGCAACAATACCACTGCCCACTCCAGTTCCAAGAGTGATCATGATGAAATCATTTAGGCCCTTTGCAGCGCCGTATTTCATTTCACCCAAGGCTGCAGCATTTGCATCATTGGTAACAACAACAGGCAATTTAAATTCATCCTGAATCAACCTAGCTAATGGAATAATTCCTTTCCATGGAAGGTTAGGAGCATACTCAATGGTTCCTGTATAAAAGTTGCCATTAGGTGCGCCAACTCCAATTCCACGAATCCTTCCAATACCACCCACATTATCAATTAAGGGCTGTACATTTTTTTGTAGTTCAGTTATGAAACCTTCAATTGTTTCATAACCTCTTGTTGGCATACTGCTCGAAAAAAGTACATTCCCTTCTCTGTCAACTATGCCAAATTTTGTACCTGTACCACCAATATCAATTCCTATCGCTAATTGCTCCATAACGGAATTACTAGTTGCCATTTTTAAAATAAATTAAATGAAGAATTAGTGACCACCACCTACTTGTTCGTCAAAATCTAAGCCTTGAGATTTTAAAATACTTTTCAATTTTAAAGCTAACAAAACAAGTACAAAGAAACCTGCTGCAGCTAATAAATATGAATGATGCATTCCAATAGATACTTTATCTCCAAATGCACCCTGTAATGGTGGAATAATTGCACCTCCTAAAATCATCATAATTAAAAATGCTGAACCCTGACTGGTGTATTTACCAAGCCCACCAACACTTAATGAGAAAAAGCAGGGCCACATTACAGAACAAAACAAACCACCAGCCATAAATGAGTATACAGAAATAATTCCTGTTGTAAATACTCCAACTAACATTGAGATACCAGCTAAAGAAGACACAATAACTAGCGTTTTAACAGGTTTTTGTTGACCAAAGAAGAATGCAACTACGGCAATTAAAATAAATCCGGCATATCCGTATAGATCTGAAATGTCGTTGCCATAAATTTTACTAACTCCTAAAACAACTCCAAATGCAATAAATGGAACAATTACCATCATTATTTTATTTACAATTCCTTTTAAATTGAAAACACTAATGGCGCCTGTCCACCTTCCAATCATTAAGCTACCCCAATAAAGAGAAACGTATTTTGAAATCTTACTTTCATCTAAACCCAGATCACTTAAATAACCAGGAGTCTTTAAAAGAGCACCAAAGTTGTTGTCAATTGTCACTTCAACTCCAACGTATACAAAAATTCCAATCATACCGTAAATCAATTGTTGGTATTTCATGGCACCCCAACCTTCATTATTTTTTACTGCTTGATTATTGGAATAAAATAATACTCCTAAAACAGAAACAATCGTCATTAATAAAAGTGTCAATTTAGGGATTTCGGTGAACTGTCCAATTACGATGATACCGCCTATTAACAAAGTCATTATTAAAAGAGAGGAAGATGCTTTATTTGCTTTTTCAAATTTTTCATCATTCTTTCCATCGGGAAGGTTTGATATTGAAAAAATGATAGCAACGGCGGCAAAAACTCCTGCTACAATCAGGTAGAGTACATTAATATTGGTTACTGTCACTACTGCATTTTTTGCATCAGCAGAACCGAATAAGAAAAAACTAACAATTAATGGCCCTAATGTTGTACCCAAAGAATTTACACTTCCTCCTAAATTTAATCTATGTGATCCGGTAGAAGGGTCTCCCAAAACAATCGCAAATGGTTGGGCTGATGTTTGTTGAAGAGAAAAACCAAGTGCCACAACAAAAAATGAAGCAAGAATTGCAGGAAATGAGTTTGCATTTGCAGAGGGTATAATTAACAAAGCACCTACTACTGAAATTAGTAATCCATAAATAATTCCTTTTTTGTAACCTATTTTATTTAAAATATCATATCCGATGATATTAGATGTAATAAATAAAACTAACGAACCAATAAAGTATGCACCATAAAAGGCAGATCCAATTAATTGGGATTCAAATTGGTTCAACTTAAAATGGGTTTTACAGAAAGGGATAAAAATGCTGTTAGAAGCAGCAATAAATCCCCAGAAAAAGAATACAATAACTAAAGTTGCGAGAGCACCAGAATTGGTGGGTTGTTTTTGTTGATTCATGGCAAGCAATATATTGGTTGGTGAATTGAATAGGCTGTAAAATAAATATAAATTGGCAAGAAGAAAACTTTAAATGTTTTTTGTACAACTGCCAATTCATTCCTAAATTGAATGCAAATCAAGTATTAAATAAATCTGATGGAGATTGTTCATATAAGTGCAGAATGCTATCCCATGGCAAAAGCAGGTGGCTTAGGCGATGTAGTTGGAGCTTTGCCCAAATACCAATGCCAAGCTGGACATGTTGCCAAAGTGGTGATGCCAATGTATCGTACAAAGTTTTTGTATGCTAATGAATGGGTGGTTGACTTTAAAGGATCTGCGAATTTGGGAGATTGGTTTTTCGAGTATACCATCATTCGTGAAAAGAAAAACTCATTGGGATTTGACTTGTATCTAGTTGATATCAGTGGATTGTTGGATCGAGAAAAAATTTATGGCTACGACGACGATACCGAACGCTTTACAGCTTTTCAAATAGCCGCTGTGAATTGGATGGCGAGTTGGGAACACCGTCCAGATGTGGTGCACTGCCACGATCATCAATCTGCGCTTGTGCCTTTTATGATGAAACACTGTTTCAATTTTCGTCACTTAGGCAGGATTCCAACTGTTTTTACCATTCACAATGGACAGTATCAAGGATGGATGGATTGGTCGATGAGTACGCTGATCCCAGCTTGGGATGATTGGAAAACCGGTTTATTAGAGTGGGGCGGAAGAATTAATCCCATGGCATCAGCCATTAAATGTGCAGATAAAGTAACAACTGTTAGTCAGAGTTACATGGAAGAACTTTTCTATGAAGCAAATGGGCTAGAGGCTTTATTTGAATACGAAAGAGGAAAGTGTACTGGCATCTTAAATGGTATTGATAACGAAATATGGAATTCTAAAACGGATACTTATATCGACAACCACTTTACGGTTAAGACTGTTACGAAAGGAAAGCAATTAAATAAAGATTTGTTGTGCAGCAAATTTGGTCTAGACCCACAAAAACCACTCTTCGTATTTATTGGCCGACTGGTTGGAGAAAAAGCAGCGGATATTTTACACAATGCAATAGCAACCGCCATTTACCAAACAGAAGGGGCTGCTAACTTCTTTATTTTAGGAAGTGGACAAACAGATGTGGAGTGGGATTTACAACAACTATCTTACCAGCACCATGGTGTTTACAATGTATATATAGGTTATAATGAGGCCTTGAGCCATTTAATTTATGCAGGTGCAGATTTCTTATTAATGCCAAGTAGGGTGGAACCTTGTGGGCTAAATCAGATGTATGCCATGCGCTATGGTACTGTTCCCGTGGTAAGAAGTACGGGCGGTTTGAAAGATACCGTAGTAGATATGGGCGAGCCTGATGGCTATGGCATTCGATTTAATCATGCAACTGTAGATGATTTGGTATATTCGATTCATCGAGGGGTATCTGTTTACCAAGATGCAGTGCATATGGAGAAAATGCGAAAAACAATGATGCAAATCGATAACAGTTGGGAAGCAACTGTTCAAAAATATATTAACCTATATCAATCTATCATTTAAACCCTATAATTTGTTCTCATGGAGAATTATTCAAAATCAGTAGTGGCAGTCATTTTAGGAGGTGGAGCAGGCAGCAGATTGTCGCCTTTAACTGCAACAAGATCAAAGCCCGCAGTACCTATTGCAGGAAAGTATCGATTGGTAGATATTCCAATTAGTAACTGTATCAATAGCAATATCAATAGGATGTTTGTGTTGACTCAGTTCAACTCTGCTTCTTTGAATAAGCACATTAAGAATACCTATCACTTTAGTGCATTCAGTTCTGGCTTTGTAGACATTTTAGCCGCAGAGCAAACTCCTGATAATCCGGGTTGGTTTCAGGGAACAGCAGATGCGGTGAAACAATCGCTTCGTCATATCAGTAATTTCGACTACGAGTATATTTTGATCTTAAGTGGTGATCAGTTGTATCAAATGGATTTCAGCGAAATGATCTCTAATCATAAAGCGCAACAGGCTGATATTACGATTGCAACTATTCCAGTTGGCGATCGAGAAGCTCCAGAGTTTGGTATTTTGAAAACCAATGACGAACACTTTATTACTTCATTCATTGAAAAGCCGAGCAAAGAATTGTTGCCAGAATGGACAAGTGATACAGGTGCTGAAATGCAGAAGCAGGGCCGAAACTATTTAGCATCCATGGGGATCTATATTTTTAATAAAAAGATCTTGGATCATCTTTTATATGAAAAGAATCCTAAGGCAACTGACTTTGGAAAAGAAATCATTCCAGAATCAATCGATAACCATAAAGTAATTAGCTATCAGTATGATGGTTATTGGACTGATATCGGAAATATCTATTCATTTTTTGAAGCCAATCTTGCTTTAACTGATGATGTACCTGCATTCAATCTTTTTGATAATAATAAGACCGTTTATAGTCGCGCTAGAATGCTACCTCCAGCAAAAATTAGCGGAACCACTCTAGAAAAGACAATTATAGCAGAGGGGTCGATTATCAATGCCAGCAGAATTGAACAGAGTGTTGTAGGGATCCGTTCTAGAATTGGGCATGGTACAACCATCGTCAGCGCCTATATCATGGGTAATGATTTCTATGAAACCCTTTCTGAGATGGAATCTAGCAAAGAAACGGGATTGCCTAAAATTGGAATTGGGGAGCGTTGCTATATTAAAGATGCCATTATTGATAAAAATTGTAGAATCGGAAATGACGTGAAGATCATTGGTGGTAAGCACTTGCTCAATAGCGATCATAAATTGTATTCTGTTAAAGATGGAATAGTAGTAGTAAGAAAAGCTGCCATCCTTCCAGACGGATTCGTGATATAAATCATAAAAAACATCCCCAAGCGGGATGTTTTTTTATTTACTTTTACCTTCATGTAATTATTACACATTACTCTTAATCGATTGCTATGGCACTTGCAAACAACTTGTCATCTTCATCAAACAGCTCGAAGCCTTTATTGAGTTTTTGGAAGATCTGGAATATTAGTTTTGGCTTCCTTGGTGTTCAGATTGGCTACTCCTTACAAAATGCGAATACTAGTAGGATACTTTCTGCAGTTGGAGCAGATCCACATAGTTTAAGTTTGTTTTGGTTGGCGGCTCCTATGGCCGGACTAATAGTTCAACCCATTGTGGGAATGTCGAGTGATAAAATCTGGACTAGATTAGGAAGAAGGATTCCTTTCATCTTAGGAGGATCAATTGTTTCTGCACTGGCCATGTTCTTTATGCCCAATTCAGAACATTTTGCTTCATTCTTACCTGCATTGATTTTTGGAGCTACTATGTTGTTGTTGATGGATACATCTTTTAATGTAACCATGCAACCATTCAGAGCGTTAGTGAGTGATATGCTTCCTGAGAGTCAGCGTAATAAAGGCTATGCCATTCAAAGTTTTCTGATTAATACTGGTGCATTTGTAGGCTCGATGTTGCCTTATGTTCTTACCAATATTTTCGATGTTGCCAACTCTCCAAATCCAGGAGAAAAAGTAGCACCTACTGTCATCTGGGCTTTTTATTTTGGAGGTGGTGCATTATTGTTAAGTGTGTTGTGGACCTCTTTCAGAACTAAAGAGTATCCTCCAGACGAATATGCTAAATACAATAACATAGACGTGACAGAAACAGAGAAAGTTCCATTTCTCACTTTGCTAAAAAATATTCCTGCTACCATGTGGCAGCTTTCTATCACACAGTTTTTTTCATGGTTCTCTTTATTCTTAATGTGGGTTTATACAACACAAGCCATTGCACAAAATATTTGGGGCACTACCGATCCGCATTCGAAAATGTTTAATGAGGCAGGCGATTGGACAGGAGTAATTTTCGCTGCATACAGTTTATTCGCAGCCTTATATTCATTAGTCTTGACACCCATTGCAGATCGATTAGGAAGAAAGAATACTTATATGATTTCGTTGATCCTTGGAGGATTAGGGTTGATTTCAATGATATTTATTACGGATAAAAATTTATTATTCATACCAATGATCGGTGTGGGTATTGCTTGGGCTGCTATCCTTGCTTTGCCATATGCGATCCTTTCTTCCTCTTTACCACCAAAGCAAACTGGTGTGTACATGGGAATATTTAATGCAACTATTACCATTCCACAAATTGCTGCCGGATTATTGGGCGGACTTGCTTTAACACTCTGCGGTGAAAAAGCAGTCAACGTTATTGGCCTTGCAGGAGCATCCATGATCATTGCAGGAATTTGTGCAAAGCTTGTCATCAAGTCGAAAGAGTAGATAGGTTGTAGGTCTTATTTAAACTATTCAAAATGAAAAGGAAAACTAGCTTTTTAGTTATCGCCATTTTGGCCATGACCTGTTATTCATTTGCGCAATACGCAAAATTATATCCCACTAATTGGTGGGTGGGAATGAAGTGGAATAAGGTTCAGATTTTAGTATATGGTGAATACGACGGATTCAATAAAGAAACGGTTCGTATAAATTATCCGGGTGTAAAAGTATTGAAGACAACACCGTTGGAAAACGGAAAATACATGGCGATCGATGTTGAAATTGCTTCCACCACAAAACCTGGTGACGTGGTAGTTGAATTTCTTCAAAATGGCAAGGGCCACGCCGTTAAGTGGCCTTTAGAGAAAAGAAGAACAGGCTTAGGTACAACCTTTGCGCAAGGGGTTAACTCTACTGATTTTATTTATTTGTTAATGCCTGATAGATTTAGCAATGGCGATGAAACAAATGATCATATAGCTGGTATGCGCGATCAAACCTTGAATAGAAATAAAATCTATGATCGTCATGGTGGCGATTTGCAAGGCGTGATCAATCACTTAGACTACCTCAAAAAATTAGGAGTTACCACAGTGTGGATGACACCAGTACTCGAAAACGACCAACCCTATAGAACTGAGCATGGGTATGCTTTTACTGACCATTACGCTATTGAAAGAAGAATTGGTGGAGCAGAAAAATATTTGGCATTGAGCGATGAATTACATAAGCGTGGCATGAAATTAATTCAAGATGCTGTGTATAATCATGTGGGCAGTAAGCACATCACTTTCTTGGATCAACCCATGAAAGACTGGTACCATCAGTGGCCTAAGTATACTGGAACAACTTATAAAGACCAACCTCTGTTTGATCCATACGCATCTAAGTCGGATGCTAAAAAAACAGTGGATGGCTGGTTCACAAAAGAAATGCCAGATTTGAATCAGTCAAATCCTTTTGTGGCTAATTATTTAATTCAAAACGCAATTTGGAGTGTTGAAAAATTCGGTGTGGATGGTTGGAGAATCGATACCTATATCTACAATGATTTGCCCTTTATGAATCGTTGTAATACAGCACTGACTAATGAATATCCTAAAATGACGATGTTTGGTGAAACATGGGTTCATGGTACAGCAGCACAAGCTTATTTTGTTGATAACAAAATGGATGTTCCGTTTAAAAGCAATCTTCAAGGTGCAACAGATTTTCAAGCTTTGTTGTATGGCATACAACCCGCATTGAAGCAGGACTTTGGTTGGACAGAAGGAGTGAACAAATTATATACAACTCTCTCAAACGATTTTTTATACAAAGATGCCAATCGCAATAGTGTTTTCTTAGACAACCACGATCTTACTCGTATTTTATCTGATGTAGGAGGTGATATTGAAAAAGTAAAAACAGGAATTGCTTGGCTATTAACTACCAGAGGAATTCCACAAATGTATTATGGAACTGAGGTATTGATGAAAGGAGAAAAAAATCCTGAAGATGGTAATGTACGTCTTGATTTTCCAGGTGGTTGGAAGGGAGATACTAAGAATGCATTTACAGGTGAAGGAATGACTGCTGAAGAAAACGATATGCTTCAATACGTAACTACACTTGCGAATTATCGAAAAAATAGTTCAGCAATTACCAAAGGAAAATTGATGCAATATGTGCCAGAAGACGGACTCTATGTGTATTTCAGATACGATGCAAAACAAACTATCATGTGTGTGATGAATACGAACGATAAAAATAAAGAGGTGGAATTCTCTAAGTTCGCGGAAAGAACAGATGGTTTTAAATCTGGAAAAAATATTGTTACAGGAGTAACTGTAGAACACAAATTTACGATCCCTGCAAAAAGAATGTGGCTGATAGAATTATCTAAATAGAGAAAACATATTTAGTAAAAAGGCTCCTGATCATTGCTCAGGAGCCTTTTTAATTTACAATTCTACGGAACAGATATGATCCTTTGAAATTCCTATGCTGTGTAACATTTTTTTCCAATCATCCTGAATATTGCTACCAGAATCATCATTCCCCAAAACCCAAATCACAGAAGTATTCCTAAATACATCTCTGTTAGCTTCGTTTTCGTTGGAATAATTATCCATTAATTCTAAGAAATATTCTGCAGAAATGATGTCCTCTCTTACTGGGTCACCTGGATTAATATCATCCACAACCAAATAATCACAATTCTGCCAATGCCATGGATAACTGTTTTGTTGATCAGGTTCTGGTTTCGTAAAAAACAGACTGATGACCTTCATGGCAGTTGTGTAGGTAACAGTTTTGTGTTGGATGGCTTTTTCATTTGAGATCCCTACACTCAAACTAGTTTTACCGCAATTCACACCACCAAAAATCAACAAATGCTTTGCTTTATGATTATCTGCCAGCCAATACAAAATCGATTGTTTCGCTGTTTCGGAAATAGGTAGATCAAATTGACTAAGCCTGTATTGAAAAGGAAATTGCGCAGCCTGTTCATACATTTTTGTAAGAAACCAATAGCGTCCATTGATAAGCATACCCATACCAAGTGGAATCATCATGATCATTGCAAATGAGGAATTCCCATTATTAAAGCAAACTAAAATTGCAGCACTTAAAAAAGATCCGAATGCAAAAAAATTAAGATCAGTGAATGTGTCATAGGCAATATTCCACCAGGCTGGTTGGAATTGATAGGCGGAACCAGAAATATAAACCAATTTTGAGGTCGACTTTTTCTGGAATAAAAGTGGTCCCAGAAAATTATATAATTCAAAACAGATCCAGGCTATTGATACGTAAGTAGCTGCATGGAGCCCGGCATCTTCAGGATTTTGATTTTTTTTTAAAATATAGAAAAGAATGGTGGTGGGTATGAATCCAAGTGAAATGTGTCCGAACTGGTTTGCAAGCCATGAATAGGTTAGGGTAACACCCCTATAAGAATCTTTGCCAATAAGGTCTGCCTTAAATTGCTTTAAAATATCTTTTAACGTGATTCTTCCCATAGTTGTAGTTTGAATTTAATTAAGAAGCAACTTGTATTGAAGTTATTTATTATTTTAGTAATTCACAACTCGAACATGCTATATGAAAATTAAACTCTTTCTCTTACTATTTCTGATGACAAACATGATAAAGACCCAAGCGCAAAAAGAAACAAATTTGTATCAAGGCGAAATCCCCAATAGTAAGCCTGCTGAAAATTTGGAAAAACAGGTGACTACTGATGGGATTTTAAGAATTAGTGATATCAGTATTCCTACTTATACTGTTTTTCAGCCAGCACAAAAAAGTGCGAAAAAAGCTGCGATCATAATTTTCCCTGGAGGAGGATATACCATTACAGCATCAAGCCATGAAGGTTCCGATATTGCTAAATCTTTTAATGATGTAGGCATTACAGCCATTCTAATTAAATATCGTATTCCAAGCGACAGAACCATGCAGAACCGCGAAATTGGTCCACTGCAAGACGCACAGCAAGCCATTCTTACTGTTCGCGAACACGCTGCTGAATGGGATATCGATCCTACTAAAATTGGGATCATTGGTTTTTCAGCAGGCGGACATTTAGCATCAACGCTAGGTACACATTATGAAACTTCTCTAATTCCCAATCCCCTAAATACGAGTCTGAGACCTGACTTCATGATCTTGGGATATCCTGTAATAAGTTTCCAAGATAGCATTGCTCATATTGGATCTAGAAATAATTTGATTGGTAAAAACCCTTCAAAAGAGAAAAAAGATTTATACTCAAATGAACTTCAGATCACAAAAAATACTCCTACAAGTTTCTTGTTTCATGCTTCAGATGATGGGGCAGTGAAAGTAAATAATAGTGTCTTGTTCTATCAATCCTGTATCGCACATGGCGTTAAAGCTGAGTTACATATTTATCAAAATGGTGGACATGGATTTGGCCTAAAAAGCCCAATTACAAAAGATTATTGGATGATTAGTTGTAAAGATTGGCTGCGGAATAATAATCTTTTGTAAGATAAAAGATAAAAGATAAAAGTGAAAAGTGGACGGGCATTGTCTGAACGATTAACCCTTGGCGCTGCCAAGGGTTGCGTTAAAGGATAAACTTCTCCAAAAAGAAAATTCCCCCAGTGTGATCTGGGGGAATTTTAATATCATGCTAGCGAAACGATTGATTCTTCATTTTTCACTTTTATCTTTTATCTTATTTCTTCGTTGCTCTTTTAGCTAATTCAGTAATCGGAATATTAATCTGCTTTCCAATTTGTTTCCCATCTCTATATGTCACGATCTTCATCGTTGCTGCATCTTTTGGAACCAATACGGGAGCCGTGTATTTAGGATAATAATTATCAGGGTTTGATTCATCGAAAGAATAATAAATGGTCATCCCATTTAACTCAGTACTCAAGTTCGCGTACAAATTGCCCTTATCATCTTTAGACGCAGCTACAATTGCATCATACACTGCTTTTGAATATTTATCATCTGAAACATCCCATCTGTTGAATTGATTTTCAACTCTGCCTGCAAAACCATTCCAATCTTTTCTCTCTTTTGGAGACCAGGTGGCTTCAGCAATAGCTAGGGCACGAGGCCAAGTCATATACTGTAAATTCCTATAATTAGCGATTTGCTCGGTCCATTGGTTACCCTGTCCGCCTAAAATATATTTTGGATCTACTCCTTCAGGTATTGGTTCAAAAGAATAGGTTTTATTCAAACGTAGACTCGCATAAACGGGTGCTTCTAATAATGGTTCTCCTTGTACATAATCTAGATATGCAAATGTTGTTGGAGACATCACTACATTATGTTTTGAATTTGCTGCTTCAATACCACCCTTAACCCCGCGCCAGCTCATCACGTTTGCAGTAGGAGAGATGCCACCTTCTAAGATCTCATCCCAACCCATTAATTTTTTACCTTTTGAATTCACGATTTTCTCCACCCTTCTTACAAAATAGCTTTCCACTTCAGGCATGGTTTTTAAACCTTCTTTTTTCATGAGTGCTTGAATTGCCGGACTTTTTTCCCAAATATTTTTAGCACACTCATCACCGCCCATATGGATATATTCAAAAGGGAAAAGTGCGGCTACTTCGGTGAATACTTTATCTAAGAAAGTATAGACGTATTCGTTGGCTGGACAAAGTCCGTTTTCAATTACTGCCTCAAACCTTCCTCCTGGGAACCAATTCATAAAAGGAATTCCTTGATAAGTAGTATGCTCGCCACCTGTGCAGGAAAGTTCAGGATAGGCAGCTAATGCAGCCAAGCTATGACCAGGTACGTCGATCTCTGGCATAATAGTAAGGAAACGATCCTGACCATATTTTACTAGTTCTTTTATGTCTTCTTGAGTATAAAACCCACCATATGTTTTAGGCTCTGATGGATCTGCTGCTTTTGGAGAGTTAGCCCATTTACCATTGCGTTCAATACGCCATGCTCCAACGGATGTTAATTTTGGTAAGCTCTTAATTTCAATTCTCCAACCTTCATCATCGGTTAAATGAAGGTGTAATAAATTGAATTTGAATTTTACCATATCGTCCATGAATTTCTTCACTTCTTCTTTTGTAAAGAAATGACGACTCACATCAAGCATCAATCCCCTCCATCCAAATCTTGGTTGGTCATCAATGGTAACACAAGGAACAGTCCATGCAACATTGCTCACTAGGGTTTTGCTTTCAATTTCCTTAGGTAACAATTGCATGAAAGTTTGGATACCATAAAAGATCCCAGCTGCTTTATTGGCACTGATTTGAACACCTGTAGGCGTTACTTTTAAACGATAGCCTTCATTGCCCAATGAACTATTTTGAGTGCTTAACAACTCAAGCTTAATTCCTTCAGATGCACCAGAATTATCGATCTTGAAATTGTAACCAGTAGCGGTATGCAATACTTTAGCGAGTTGCAAAGCCATACCATCTAATTCTTTGCTCCCTGCAACAATTGAAATGACTGAATTATTATGTAATGTAAATGTTCCGCTATTTTCTATCAAAGAAGCGGGAACTGGGATCACTGATGCTGTTGGCTTAGTTTGAGAATGGGCAGCCAAAAAACCCAATGCCAAAAATAATGGCAAGCATATTTTTTTCATGTTTCTATAGTTTGATTTTTGCTACATGTAATTCGCCAGAGATAATTCCAGTTGGAGTCGAATTTCTTATGGCTCATTTCATGTAAGCAATTTGAGCGCAAAAGTTACGGAGGATTTTTAAATGAAAATCATATGCAAAAAAAAAGCATTCCGAAGAACGCCCATTTTATAAAGAAAATCCCCACATTAATCTGTGCCCCTGTTTACCCCATTCTTTCATCCCCTTCTTTAATTCAGCATTCAATTGTAGCCAATTTACTTTTTTACCTTTTTGAACGGGATTTAACTGTTGCTCTGTGGGATCAGTAAGTTCAAGTTTTGTGGCAAACCATGTGGTATACATTCTTGGAATCGCAAGGCCTAGGATCATACCTGGAAGTCCGCCAAAATTTTCAGGTCCGGCACTTACTGGAATCTGATCTGTATAAAAAGCTACCACTACCACCGAATCACAAATTTTAGAAACAGCTTTCTTACATTCAAAACCTGCAATTTCTCTGGTTTCTTGTGTGATCTTCCATTCTAAATTGCGTAGACTGTCTTTGATTAAATAGGTATTGTCAAATATTTCTCTTTGAACACTGGTAGTTTGATTGCTAAAATCGCTGATAGAATTGTCAGTCTCACTGGGCTTAGATCCCCACATATATTTATTCTCTGTGTTTTCTTTCTCCAGTTTATAAACAGATCTGGTAGCATTGAATTTGAGTTCGTACTGGTCTGTAAGAATTTTTGGAAAAGATTTCATCATCTCTTTCCACCAAGCATTGTCATCACCTTCTTCTTCTAATGGCTTAAGCTGATTGGCTTTCTTCTCATAAACAATTCTGCCTTTTGTAATGAATTGAGATTGCGCAAATGAATGAACGCTGAGGAAGCAAATTAATATGACTAGTACATTTTTCATAGGTTAAAAGCCCATATTGGATGGCTTACCGTTTTTATTGAAATTATAAATTAATGAAAGCATAAAATAACGCTTTACATTCTGAGTGGTGGTTTCAGAAATAAAGTTGCTGCTTATGTTTCTGTTAATCCCAAGATTTTGATTGAAGATATCATTGACATAAAATTTGGTTTCCCATTTTTCATCTTTTGATATGATCTTTCTGATGCCACCATTAACGATATAGGCGTTTTGCTGATTGGCAAATGCCGCGGTTTTTTGATAGAAATTAAATTCACCGTTCAGGTCTATATACAATTTTTGTTTCTTGAATTTAAATTGAAGGTTTGAATTGGAATTGTATGACCAATAAGTGGTTGCTACATCTGGACGAATGGAAGAAACTGATTTGTTATAATTGGCCCCAAAATAGATCCAAAAATTGATCATTTTGTCGGCCCAGTAACCAGAATTAATGGAGAAAGAAGAAGCCGTTGTTTTTGTTTCATTACGTATACCATTAATAAAGCTTACATATTGATTTGTGCTAGGTCCAATGCCCAATGAGAGTTGTAAAGACGGAATAATATCGAAACCATAACGGAAACGAGCATAATAAGAATAATTACCACTTACATTGATTGATTGATTAATTCTTCTGCCTAAACTATCTACATAGGAACTGTTAGAAATCGCGTTATCTAGTGAATGAAAATCAAAATTTATCCCAATACTTCTACTTTTTAAAACCTTATAATCTGATGTATTAAAACTAATATTATGATCGAATTCCTGCTTCAGATTTGGATTTCCAACGGATATATTTAGAGGATCAATATTATCGATTAATGGTTGTATCTCATTTAGTGTTGGGTTCCTAGTTGTTCCATTATAATTAAATTCTATTCTCCTTTGTTGTTTCGGTGTAAATTTCAATGTAATTGCAGGAGTGAAATTGGTAAAATTTACCTCTCTGTCTGTATTTTTTCTAATATCATTCATGTGGTAAGACACTGTTCCTAGTCCTGTTCCAATGGCGAAATTGAATTTCTTCACCTGGTATCTAATATTGAACCCACCCGTATTTCCAGTAGTATTAAAAATGAAATGATTACTTAAGGTATCATTGATGCTGCTATACTTTCCATTGGCATCTTTGTTGAATGTATTTCTTTCGGCGTCATTCCTATTTACATTCAAACGATAAGACAAAATTAAGAATGTATTTTTCCAAAGTGGCTCGGTATAAGTAAGGTTGCTATTAATGCTTGAACCAGTCTGAAAGTTTTCTTTACGTTGATCAATATTATCAAGGCGAATTAAATTTCCATTTTTATCGAAGTACTGATTCTTCGCGAATAAGAAGCCATTCTCTTTTTTGTCAGTAATAGTAAAGTCGGCATTCACTGAAATGGTTCTTCCTTTTTTTGCAAATTTCTTTCTCCAGAGGATACTGCTGTTGATATTTTTACTATCGTCGTTATTGTTGGTAGTGCGATCAGTTTCATTGATCAATTTATTATCAGAACTGATTGATCTTCCGAGATAGTTTAAAACACTGGCACTTTTGATATCAGAGGCTTTCAGCGTTACTTTCAATGAATTGGAAGAGTCGATCTGCACTTCATACATACTAGTTAATTTATTCCTAGTTCTCTCATTTGCTTGAGTCTGTTCTGTAGTATTGGTAAAGCTAGTATCTGGTAAAATGTTTTGTGTGGTGGATGACGTTTTACCAGTCACATTTAATTTATTGTACTGATAAGTATTGTTCGTATTATTCTTATCCTGATTCCATTTATTGCTAAAGTGAAAACCTGCAGTAGTTGAAATAGGCAAGCCCGTGCCCCAACTAAATTCATCCCCACTTGAATACATCATCACACCACCATCATCCGTAATAGTAGTAGTGGTATTCGGATCACCTGCATAATTCCGATTCTCATCCCAGTTCAAAGTTTCGAATTTCGTATTGTCGTGGGTGATATAAGAAGCCAATTTGCGCTTTCCTTTAAAAGCATTCGCCATTAATTTGCCATAGTTGTATTGATTAAAGTCAGTACCTGCTTCAACCTTACCAAAAAATCCTTTTTTCTTATCTTCTTTTAATTGCAGGTTGATGGTCTTTTGTTTTTGCCCATCATCAATACCCGTAAATACAGCCTGATCACTTTTCTTATCAAATACCTGCACTTTATCAACTGCATCAGCTCTTAAATTTTTTGTAACCACCGCAGGATCGTCGCTAAAAAATTCTTCTCCATCCACCAATACTTTATTTACTCTTTCTCCCTGGGTGGTGATCTCACCTTTGCTATTCACCTGAATACCTGGCATTTTTTTGAGAAGCTCTTGTACATCAGCATTTGCCGAAACGTGAAAACTATCTGCCCGATATTCAGTGGTATCGCCCTTTACCCTGATGGCTGAAATCCGTTGTTTTACAATCACTTCTTCTAATAATCTGGCTCGGGTAATTAATGGAACTATGCCTAGATTTTTATCTGCAGTTCCATTGAAATTAATATTATCAATGTATTCAGCATAGTTAGGGTAGGAGACCATGAAAATATAATTCCCAGCAGCTACCTTCTTCAATTCGAAATTTCCGTTGGCATCTGTTCTTGCAAATTTTACGAGGACAGAATCTTTGGGTCTTAAAATAGAAACAACCGCATTGGAAAGATTTTGTTTGTTCAGGGTATCGTTAACTGTGCCTTTGATGAAAGACTCTTGGGCATTGGCCGAAGCAAACCCAGTAAATAAAATAAATAGAACTAACAATAATTTATTCATGCATCAGGCGGTTATGGTATTGGATGAAATCGGCTGCAAAGTCTAATATTTGTAGACGGCAAACTAATTTTTTAGTTGTAATGTTATGTTAAACATTTTTATCATTTAAGAAGTCTATGCATTCCACTTTAAAATGAAAATTTCTTCTTCAGCTACTAATTTAGATTCGGTATCTTTCATTTACACAAGAGATAGTAAACAAATAAAAGTTGGAATTTAAGACATGAAAAAATACGAGGAGATTCATTTTGTAGATAGCAATCAGCCTGTTTGGAACTACTCTTTATTTTCTGATGAGGACATTCGAAATTTTCAAAATGGTACGAATTATCGGATGTATGAATTCCTTGGAAATAAGCAGATCATAGTTAATGAAACACCGGGCAGTTATTTCGCTGTATGGGCACCTAATGCAAGTTATTTAAGTGTAACTGGCGACTTTAATAATTGGAATAAAGAATCGCATCCTTTAAAAGTGCGTCAGGATAGTTCTGGAATTTGGGAAGGATTTATTCCAAATGTTGGTGCAGGAGAAGCTTATAAATACCATCTACACGGCTTTAAAGGCATCAAGTTAGATAAAGGAGATCCTTATGCAAATTATTGGGAAACCAGACCCAAGACGGCATCCATTACTTGGCAAACCGATTATGATTGGAAGGATAGTGAATGGATGAAGCGTCGAAAAAAACACAATTCTATCAATGCACCTTATTCTGTTTATGAAGTGCACTTGGCTAGTTGGATGCGCCCTGATAAAAACGATGAAGAAAGATATAATACCTATGCGCAAATAACAGAGCGCCTGGTGCCTTATGTTAAGGAAATGGGATTCACCCATGTCGAATTCATGCCAGTAATGGAACATCCATTTGATGGAAGTTGGGGCTATCAGGGAACAGGATATTTTGCACCCACTTCACGATTTGGTAATCCACAAGAATATGCGGCCATGGTGGATGCATTTCATCAGGCAGGAATTGGTGTGATACTAGATTGGGTGCCCTCACATTTTCCGTATGATGCCCATGGCTTATTTATGTTTGATGGCACACATACCTATGAGTATGCCGATATGCGCAAAGGATTTCACCCCGATTGGAACTCTTATATTTTTAACTACAAACGAGGAGAAGTAAAATCGTTTTTAATTAGCTCAGCACGTTTTTGGTGCGATAAATTTCATACGGATGGAATTCGAGTGGATGCAGTGAGCTCTATGCTACGACTAGATTATAGCCGCAATGCTGGACAATGGGAACCCAACGAATATGGTGGTAATGGTAATATTGAAGCCATTGAATTTATCACAGATTTAAATGAAACACTCTACAGAGATTTCCCAGATATTCAAACTATTGCAGAAGAAGCCACCGATTGGCCAAAGATTAGTAAACCAACATTTGAAGGTGGACTAGGATTTGGAATGAAGTGGATGATGGGTTGGATGCACGATACATTGGATTACTTTAATTTGGATCCCATCTTTCGTCAGTTTCAACAAGATAAGTTTTCATTTAGTATGATGTACTTCTATGATGAAAATTTCATGTTGCCACTTTCGCACGATGAAGTAGTTCATGGAAAGAGTCCGATGTTGTATAAAATGCCGGGCGACGAATGGCAGAAATTTGCGAACCTTAGAATTTTGTATACCTATATGTATACCCATCCTGGTTCCAAATTATTATTCATGGGTAATGAATTTGGTGCAACCAGTGAGTGGAATTATAAAAGTGAATTACAATGGGATTTATTAAAACACTTAAGTCATGCTGGCATGAAATATTGTGTTCAAAAACTCAATGAATTGTATCGTTCAGAACCTGCTTTATACGAAAAACAATTTGAGCCAGGAGGATTTGAATGGGTTGATTTAAATCATAGAAGCGAATCAGTGCTAGTATATATGCGTAAAGGAAAGAAGGCAAAAGACAATATGCTGATCATCTTGAATGTTACGCCGGAAGTGAGGATGGACTGGGAGATATTCGTGCACGGTAAAGGCAAGTGGCAAGAAGTTTTTAATTCAGACAGTAAAGAGTTTTGGGGTACTGGGGATGTATATAATCCTACCATCCCTTCAAAGCTTGTAGATAAACCTTCTCTATGTTATCAAATAAAAGTTCACTTACCAGCACTTGGTGCCGTGGTTTTGAAGTAGATGACATCAAAATAATAGGGGATAGTGTATAGCTATCCCCAACTTATGCACCTTTTTAAGGCTTAACAATTTGATAAACAGCGTTGCATTCAAAATAGTTGTCACTTTGTATAGTTCATTCGTTAACCCTTAAATACACATCCATGAAAACGAATTCTTCAGAATTGTTGGTGAATGCAACCGGGCAATTAATGCAACAACACATTTTTGATCATCTTTCTGATGAGAAATTAGCGAAAATGAATTCTTGTCTTCAAAAATTAGGCAATCATTCTAGTCTCGGAACTGATCATGTTGAAAAGGAATTGTTTGATTTATTTGGTGAGGCAGATTTGTTTGCTGAAACCACAACGCCACAGTCATTGCACCAATGGCAATCTGTGATGAGTTATTTTGGTAAATAGAGTTACCAAATAAACTCCTGTTCTATGTTAAAGGAAGTATGATTCTAAAACTAGTTCCTTTACCTTGTTCACTCCAACGCACAAAGAGTTTTCCTTTGTGGTACTGCTCAACAATCCGCTTGCTGAGAGAGAGACCTAAACCCCATCCTCTTTTCTTAGTAGTAAATCCTGGCCTAAATACTTTTTTAATATGAGCAGCAGCAATGCCCTTGCCGCTATCTGTGACATCAATAAAAATTTCGCGATTAGCAAGTTGTGCATGAATACTGATCAAACCTTTTCCATCTATTGCATCCAAAGCATTTCGAATTAAATTTTCCATTACCCAATCAAAGAGAGGGGCAGAGATCATTACCTGAATCTGTTCAAGTTCTTGCGTATCACATTCAAAATGTACAGAGCCGCCTGCACGTTTTTTCATGTAGTTGAGGATATGTTGGATCTGATCGGCAATATTGGCGTTCTCCAATTTTGGCTGACTACCGATCTTTCCAAATCTGTCCGTGATCAACTGTAATCTCTTTACATCCTTAGCAATCTCAGGAACTATTTTTTCATTTCCCGCATTCGATTTTAAAATTTCCAACCAGCCTTCCAAACTGCTCACTGGTGTGCCCAATTGATGGGCTGTTTCTTTTGCAAGTGAGGCCCAGAGCTGGTTTTGGCCACTTTTGTAGTTTACTTGAAGCATCGCTATCGCTACTAATATAAATAGTGCCACTACTAAGAGTTGTATGATCGGATATAGCTTTGTTTCTTTTAAAAGTTTGCTTTCGCCATAATAATACTTATTGGCACTGTAAGGTTTTTCAGAAAGGATACTAATAATGGGATAGCGATTAAAACTTTTGAATTGCTTTAGTTTCTGGGATAAATAAGTTGGATCTGATTTTACAAGATTTGTATCTAAGTTTAAAAAGTTGCCAGTGATTTGATCATTTTCATTTGTTTCAATGATGGGTATTTGATCATTTTCGGTGATGATCTTTGATGCCAAATTGATGCTAACAGTATCTGATGAAAATAAGATCGTGCGTTGAGCCTCTACCCATGCAGCCACATTTTTGCGTTCTTCTGTTGCAATTTTTCCTGCTAGGTATTGAGAATAAACGATGGTGCCGCTGACAATTAAAACAGCAACAAAAACCATGAATGTGCGCCAATTCAACCAAGAACTAATCATAAATCTAAAGTACGGTAAATTGTGAATCATGTACCAGTCAGTTATAAAACAAAAGTGGCCGTCTTTGCAGACAGCCACTTTATTTATGTTGGTAAGAAGGACTAACTAAATAATCCACCTTTTTTCAAGGTCTTCACGCTTTCACCGATTTTGAATCCATTGTTATAGATCGCAATCTTATAATCACCTTCTACAAATTTGTCGCTTTTCTTCCAGTTGAAACTTACAGGAGGCATTGGTTTACCTTGCTCGTAAGGAACACTTACTTTATTCGTACACTCTTTTTCACCATCATCACGAGTATTGAATTTACCACCTTCATTAAATACTTTACCATCTGGTCCGGTAATTACCACATAGAAATCTTTTGATCCTGATGGGGTTACACGGTTTGCATCAATTGTAAATACAACTCTCATGAAATCTGCTCTTTTTGCAGTAGTAGTTTCTTTTTCTTTACCACTATTTTTCAAATCAATTGCAATGATTCCAATATGAGAAGCTTGAAGGGTAGAAGCAACGTCTACTTTTTCAGCCAATTGCTGTTTTTCTGTATTGGTTTTATTTAGATTTTGCTCTAAATTTTGTTTATCAGAAGTTAACTGCGTTTTTTCTGTGTTCAATTGTTGATTGTTGCTAGTTAACTGTTGGTTTTCGCCTTTTAATTTTTCGATCTCTACAAATAAGCCATTGATCTTACCATTTAAGTCATTGATCATGTTCTTTGCATCAGCTAATTCCGCTGCAGTTGCATTTTTCTTACGAAGTATCGTTCCAATATTTCCTTTCAACTGTTGGATCTGAGTGCTCTTTTCTGCAAGTGATCCTTGTAATTGAATATTGGTTTGGGTCAAAGAATCAGCTTTTGCAGAAACTAAAGTAAACTCAGCTTGTATGGCATTTCTAGCACTATCTACATTGCTGATCTTAGTTTCTAATAAGGTTACGGTTTCTTTGGTCTTGCTTTTATCATAAAAGATATAGCCCCATGTTAGCACCAATGCGGTAATAAGTATACCATAGATCAATTTACGATTGTCTTTTCCCTGTGGAGCCTGAATACTGGTAGTGTCTGTGTAGGTCATAAAATCAGAATTTAATGTTCGACTGTTTAATTATTGTTGGTTTTTCTATTTCTTCTCTTATTAAAACCAAAACCGTGCCAAAAAATAAATTCTTGAAATATTGGTATTCATCTTAACTGCCGCATCTTTGCATCCATGTCTGCAGAAAAGATCATTTCAGAATGGAAAAAGGGCCAATTCAAGCCGGTTTATTGGCTAGAAGGGGAGGAATCCTATTTCATAGATCAGGTGGTGGCTTATGCCGAAAAAAAGATCTTGACTGAGGCAGAAGCGGGTTTCAATTTATCGGTTTTTTATGGCCGCGATGCCGATTGGGCCTCGGTTGTAAATGCTTGTATGCGCTATCCCATGTTTTCTGAACGTCAGGTGGTTTTGCTCAAAGAAGCCCAACACATGCGTGAGATTGAAAAGCTGGAGTCTTATATCGATAACCCCTTAAATTCAACCGTTTTTGTTGTTAGTTATAAGGAGAAAAAGGTAGACGGAAGGTCTAAATTGGCTAAAATCCTGAAAACGAAAGGCGAACTGCTCAGTACCAAAAAAATGTACGAAAGCCAATTGCCTGAATGGACCAACCAAATGATCCAACACCATGGGTTAACGATCAGTCCAAAAGGGTTAAGTCTCTTAGTCGATCATATAGGCAATGACCTTAGTAGGATTGAAAATGAGGTCGAAAAACTCGCTGTTAACCTTGGCACAAGAAAGGGTATTACGGAAGATGATATTGAAAACTATATTGGTGTAAGCAAAGAATTCAATGTGTTTGAATTGCAAGATGCGATCGGTAAAAAAGACCAAGCCAAAGCCATTCGGATCATCAATTATTTTGAAGCCAATCCGAAAGCGGCACCCATTCAAATGATCCTCCCAGCGATCTATAATTTCTTTAGTAAAGTATTAATGATTCATGGCATGCCAGGCTCTGATGAAAAAACCATTGCAACTGCAATCGGGATCCATCCCTTTTTTGCCAAAGATTATTTTACAGCTGCAAAGCGATATAATTATGGTGGCGTTGAAAAAATATTATTATTGCTGCACCATTATAATTTACGCACAGTGGGAGTAAATGATGTTGGAAGTTCTGAAGCGGGATTGCTGAAAGAATTAGTGGTTAAAATCATGCAGTAAGACTCAAACCTAGTGCAGCAAAGCTTTTTGCGCATCCTGTTTGTCCAATGCCAGTTGAGTTTTAAGCGCTTCTAGTCCTGCGAATTTTTCTTCAGCTCTCAGGTGACTATGTACAAACACCTTCAATTTTTTTCCATAAATATCCTGATCAAAATCAAAAAGATTCACTTCTATCATGCGTTTAACACCTTCAATAGTGGGACGAATACCAATATTCATCATGCCCTTTAATAATGTTGGTTCTCCTTCATCAATGATGGAAGCATGAACCGCATAAACGCCGTTACCTGGAATGAGCTTATCACTTGATTCGATGAATAAATTCGCGGTAGGATATCCAAGGGTTCTACCTAATTGATTGCCTTTTACAATGAGGCCCTCAAAAAAATAATCGTAGCCTAAGAATTTATTAGCGGTACTGATATCGGTATGAAGCAATGCTTGTCTGATCTTGGTAGAACTGATCACGATCTCATTTAAAATATGTTCAGGGATCTCTTTTACTTCAAAACCCAGTTGCTTGCCATGTGCAACCAATAATTGATAATCGCCCACACGATCTTTTCCAAACCGGTGATCGTATCCGATAACGATAGTGTGTGGATGAAATAGGGCAACCAAAAAATTACAGATATATTCTTCTGCGGTTTGATTTGCAAAATTTTGATCAAATGGGATGATCACTAAATGGTCAACCCCGGTCTTTGATAAAAGCTCGATCTTTTCGTTCAGTGTACCCAATAATTTCACTTCCGTTTTGGCGCTGGTGATCACTGATCTGGGGTGTGGGTAAAAACTGATAATCACCGATTCACCACCAATAGATTTGGCTTCTGCTGTTATTTGCTGAATAATTTGTCGATGTCCTAAGTGAACACCGTCAAATGTGCCAATGGTGATCACGGCATTTTTAAATATTGGAACTGTCCCCGATTCCTGATAGTGTACCTGCATAATTGGTTGCAAATCTAAGGCGATATTGTACATTTGCAGCGTTCCAGTAAATTAAAAACTCAATATTCCACCATGTCTCTATACGCTCAACGCGGTGTTTCGGCTCAAAAAGAAGAAGTTCATGCAGCGATCCAGAAATTGGATCAGGGTTTGTATCCCGAAGCTTTCTGTAAAATTTATCCCGATTTTCTCTGTGGAGATGCAGATTGGGTAAATATTATGCACGCCGATGGAGCAGGTACCAAGAGCATTTTGGCTTATTTATATTGGAAAGAAACTGGCGATGCATCTGTTTGGAAAGGGATTGCCCAAGATGCGGTTGCGATGAATCTCGACGATCTATTATGTGTAGGAATCACTGACAATATTTTATTCTCTTCCACCATTGATCGAAATAAATTATTGATCCCAGGAGCCGTTCTCGAACAGATCATCAATGGTACACAAGAATTTTTCAATGAATTGGGCAAATTTGGAGTTCATATTCATTACCTAGGTGGCGAAACCGCCGATGTAGGTGATGTGGTGAGAACTATTGCTGTGAATGGTACCATGACAGCTCGTTGGCCTAAAAACAAATTGATCACCAACGCAAAAATTGCAGCGGGTAACGTCATTGTTGGATTTGCAAGTTTTGGGAAAGCCAACTATGAAACGGAATATAATAGTGGTTTGGGTAGTAATGGATTAACCAGTGCTCGTCACGATGTACTTACAAAAAGATACGCAGTAACATTCCCTGAAACCTTTGAACCATCACTGAAAGAGTCGGTGGTTTATTTGGGTAAAAATGGAATGACTGATCATCTGACTATCGAAGGTCATGAAACTAACATCGGAAAATTATTATTATCTCCTACCAGAACCTATGCGCCTTTAATGAAGGTTTTATTAGATAATTATTTTGATGCAGTAGCTGGGGTGATTCATTGTAGTGGGGGCGGACAAACAAAGTGCATGAAGTACCTGCCTGGTCCGATGAAAATCATCAAAGACAATTTATTTGATACTCCTCCAATTTTCAAACTGATTCAAGATAATTCTGGAGCTGATGATCGCGAGATGTATCAGGTATTTAATATGGGACATCGTCTAGAAATATTTACGGATGCAGCAACCGCAGAAAAAATGATTCAAGAGGCGGCAGCTTTAGGAATTGATGCTAGAATTGTGGGGAGGGTAGAAGCATCCGATAAAAAGGAATTGCTGATCAAAACAGCAACTGCTGAACTCTTATATGAATATTAACTCAACCTGCATGAATTTCCCTAGCTTGAAAGCTAGGGCTAACGTCGTCTTGAGTTCGTTGTTTCGAAGCAGAGGTTAACATAGTTTTTAGTTTTGACTTTTTAATTTTGACTTTTTAATTTATCATATGTCTGAGCCCATTGTTACTATCAAAAATGCCAATATTTATCAGAGTTCTAATCTTATTTTAGAGAATGTAAGTTTTGAAGTGAATAAGGGCGAGTTTGTGTACTTAGTTGGTAAAACAGGAACAGGTAAAAGTAGTTTACTCAAAACTTTATACGGCGAATTAACACTCACTGAAGGCTCTGGAAATGTGGTTGGCTTTGACTTGCGTGGAATGGATTGGAAAAAAGTTCCTTTTCTACGTAGAAATTTGGGAGTGATTTTTCAGGATTTCCATTTGCTCACCGATCGCAATGTGTATGAAAACTTGAAGTTCGTTTTGAAAGCAACTGGCTGGAAAGACGAAGGATTGATAGAAGAAAAGATCAATGATGTGTTAGATAAAGTGGGGTTGAAAAGCAAGGGTTTTAAAATGCCTTTTGAAATGAGTGGTGGAGAACAACAACGTGTTGATATTGCTCGTGCTTTATTAAATTCTCCTAAATTAATTTTGGCTGATGAGCCTACTGGAAACCTAGATCCTGAAACCAGTGATGAGATCATGCAATTGTTGATCCAGATCGCTAAAGATTATGGCACTGCTGTAATCATGGCTACCCACGATTTTATTGTGATCAATCGATATCCTTCTAGGATGCTGAAGACAGAACTTGGGAAAGTAGTGGATAGTGCGGCGAGTTAAGTGAGGAGTGAGGAGTGAGGAGTGAACAAAGTTCCCCTCATGTGCGCATGCGCATAGGAGGGGCAGCCCGAGCGGTTTAGCGATGGGCGGGGTGGTTTTCCCCCCAAATCCACTGAATCTGCTTTTCTGCGTTGCGTTGGTTATTGAAATGACTATTTATTAGCGCTTGCCTTTTTTCTCTTTCTTTTGCACTGAAGGGCCTTTCAAATAATTCACTAATCATTTTTTGAAACTCGGCGGCTGTATTGGCTAGGTGGCATATATCAGCTAGGTCGGTTCCCTCAACTGTTGCATCATTTGCCACGCAATGTTTGCCATTGATTAATGCATTCAGCAACTTTACCTTCATTCCTGTTTGTGTAAAAGAAGGCAGTACGTGGATATGCGCTTTTGCAATCATGTCTTGCATTTCTTTTTCGCTGGGGTTCTCTACAATACAAGTATGGTTATACAAGTGACTCAGCTCTACTAAATCTTCAGAGGGATTCTTGCCCGCAATTACCAAGGGGAGCTTTATTTTAAAGAATACTTCCTCGAGCAACCATTTCGCAGCTTTTTCATTGGCATCAACACTCAGGTCGCCATGGTACAAACAATAAGATCCCATTCCTTCCAATGTTGTATTTTCCCATTGGGGCAAATAGAGGGGCAGTAGGTCGATATTTTTACAGCCAAATTCTCTCCTGTATACTTCATTGTCTTTTTCGGTTACTCCCCAGAACACCGCTTTTTTTGCTAGTGCCGATTCATACTTATGCAATAGCCTGCTTTCATTCCAATAATATAACTTTTTAATCATTGAACGACTGCTATTGAACAGGTCTTTGTAATACTGATACTCTACATTGTGCAACCGTACAAAACACTTTCGGTCTTCAAACCGTTTGTCGAAGATCAAGTAACTACAATGTACCCCTTCCATTAGAATGGGATGTTCGTCAAGCAAGAGTCGCTCCAAGAGTTCTTCGTTCTTTCTGCTTGCAACGATATAGGGCAGCTTTCTCGAAATGGCTTTATGGCCAGTTTCTCTTTTATAGTAATGTACACTTTCACAATATTTGTTCAACTCTTCCTGAGCACCACGCCCATAGTCAAAACAGTGCAAATGAATCTTTACCCCCAATTGCTGCAGGGCAATCAGTTTGTAAAACACGTCTACAACACCGCCGTAATTGGCTGGATAGGGAACGTTGAAAGAGACGATATGTAAGTGTTTATCCAACCTATTTAAATAGTTGTTCGTAAAATTTGATCAATTGCTTTTCTTCGGCATCCCAGTTTAGCTGTTTGCGAGCTTCTAAGCAATTTGCTTGTAACCTTTTGTACAAAACATTGTCTTGTAACAATTTGTTCAAAGCTTGCTCAATTGTTTTCGGATCGGTATTGGGTATCAAATAAGCTACTTCGTATTGGTTGTTGATGGATCTGTATTCTGGAAAGTCGATGCATAACTGCGGAATCCCTGCCATGATATAATCGAAAAAACGATTGGCTAGACTGTGTACCTGACTTAATCCCTGATCATCAAATAAGGTGATTCCTATAAATGCCTGCCCGGTAATTGACCTTAAAACTTTGGGTGAAACTGGCTTATTTACTTCTACTTTATATTGAAGTGAATGCAAATTAATGATTGATAATGTTTGATTTATGAAATTACCAGTTCCGTAAATTTTTAATGATGCTTCCACGTCTTTCATAGCCGGGATCAGTTGTTCAAAACAGCGACCTTCATTCACAGCTCCCTGATAAAGGATAAACCTTTCTTCGGCTTGCTTGCCGGTATAGGGCAGGTCGAGGGGTAGGTTTCGGATGACTCCGTAATTAACCTGATAGCGTTCTTTTAGCGCTTCTGCGATCCATTCGTTAACCGTGTATCCATTTTTGAATCTTGGTACCATCAAGCGCTCGATAGCTAGCCAAATGCGGTAGATCCCAGGTCTGGTAGCCACTTCTTTCTGCTCAGTGAAGTATTCATGGGCGTCATACACCCTTTTGGTCCCTTTCAGCGCACTGGCGCAATAACATGCAAGGATGGTATCTAAATCGATCGCGCAGATCAGATCGGCTTTTTTGAATAGTAGGTAAAAAAATAGGCGGAGGTTAAATTCGAGATAAAATGCTGGTCCCTTCGTTGAAAAACAATGGAGCCTCTGTTGTTTAAAGGAGGTTGAGACCAGTTCCGGACAGCCCTTGATCTTACGCCCAATCAGCCAAACATCATTACCCTCCTTAGCCAAGGAGCCGCAGATTCGTTGCATCCGCTGATCAAAGCTTAATTCGTTGGTAACAGTGAAAATGAAGGTGGGCAAATTAGGGTAGCTTTTGTACTGTCAAATATAACCCCTTGTTGCAAATTTTGAGCAACCGTTTTGGGGTAAAATTATTTCTCATCAAGTCTTGCAACTAGCTATAAATCAAGTATTTAACAATGTAATCATTAATTACAATTTTATTTCAAGTCTTTTTCTCCACTTATTATGCACAGCAAATATTTTCGAATCGTTTTTGTTCCTCTTTTCTTGTATGTTCGTAGACACAAATAGGAAAACAGTGAGATTAAAATCGTTAGAAATAAAAGGGTTCAAAAGCTTTGCCGACAAAACCATCGTGAGTTTTGATGAGGGGATCACCGGTATCATTGGACCAAATGGTTGTGGAAAAAGTAATATCATCGATAGTATTCGTTGGGTAATTGGGGAGCAAAAGATCTCGGCTTTGCGTAGCGAAAACCTGGAAGCCTTGGTTTTCAACGGTAGCAAAACCAGAAGCGCGAGCGGATTGGCAGAAGTGAGCTTGACCTTCGAAAACACGAAAAACCTCCTTCCAACTGAATTCAGTACTGTTACAGTAACCCGTAGATTCTATAAAAATGGCGAAAGCGAGTATCGTTTGAACGATGTGACTTGCCGACTGAAAGACATTCATAACCTCTTTCTCGATACCGGTGTTAGCACAGACAGCTATGCCATTATCGAATTAGGAATGGTGGATGATATCATCAAGGATAAGGAGAATAGCCGTCGCCGCATGTTAGAGCAGGCTGCCGGTATCACCATTTACAAAACCCGTAAAAAAGAAGCTAAGTCTAAGTTAGATGCCACCGAACAGGATCTGGCACGTATCGAAGACTTGCTATTTGAAATCAATAACCAGCTCAAAACCCTTGAGAATCAAGCGAAAAAGGCTGAAAAGTATTTCGAAATCAAGAAAGACTACAAAGAGCTTTCTATTGAACTCGCCAAAGCATCTTTGGAAGGATTCAATATCACTTACCACGATTTGAACGAACAGCAAAACCTTGAAACCGATAAAAGGGTTCAACTGGAGGCTGAGATTGCAACTGATGAAGCTGCCATCGAACAGGAGAAATTGGGCTTTATCGAGAAAGAGAAGTCGTTGCAAACCATGCAACACGCTTTCAACGATTTGTTACAAAATCTTCGTGGAAAGGAAAACGATAAGAACCTTGCTACCCAGAAATTGCACTACCTGAAAGAGAAGGAAACTGGCTTGAAGGAATTTTTGGATAAGGCAACTGGTCAGTTAAAAACCATTGGCGATTCTATCGAGTACACCCAATTACAGGTGGGCGAAGAAGAAGCTCGTTTGCAAGATCTACACGATCGTGCCGAGACTTACAAAATGGATGTGGAAGACAAGCGTCGCATTTTTGATGAACGCAGGTCTGGAGTGGATGCATTGAGAGGTCAGTTCCAACAAATTCAACGTGGTCAGTTTGATGCCGAGAAAAAAGTAGCTGTTGCCGATACAAGTATTCAGAATTTGCAACGCGCACAAACACAACAGAACGACGAAAAACAAAATAGAACCTATCAGCAACAACAGCTTTCAGTAGAGCTCGAAGAAAAAGAAGCAACTCTTGAAGCCAAGCGTTCTGATTTACAAAACTTGTTAGAAGAGCAAGAAAAAACCAAAGAACTGATCTTCGAAACCCAGGCGCAAATGGAAGCATTGCGTAATGAGCTAGCAGAAGAAAGCCGCAAGCTCGATTCTAAGCGCAACGAATTTGCTTTGTTGAAAAGCTTGATCGATTCGATGGAAGGTTATCCTGAGAGCATCAAGTTCTTACACAAAAATCCTGAGTGGAATCACCAGTCGCCCATTTTATCCGACATCATTTATGTACAAGAAGAATATCGTGCCGCTGTTGAAAATGTGCTAGAACCTTATTTGAACTACTATGTGGTGAACGATTTGCAAGAAGGTTTGCAAGCAGTTCATTTGTTAGATGATCACAAAAAAGGAAAGGCGAATTTCTTCTTGCTCGATAAATTCAAAGAAGTAAAAGTAGACACCCATCAGCCCGCCAATACCATCAAGGCATTGGATGTGATTGAAGTGGACGATCAATATCAAGAACTCGCCAACTACCTTTTAGGAAATGTTTATATCGCTGAAAACGAAGAAGCATTAAAAAACAGTAATGGTGCAGTTGTTTTAGAAAAGACCGGTAAATACGTAAAAGGTAAATACACTTTAACTGGTGGTAGTGTTGGATTATTTGAGGGTAAGAAAATTGGTCGTGCCAAGAACCTCGAAAAATTACAGGACGAAATCATTTTGCAAGATGCAGTGGTGAATGCGTTGAAGAACGAGATCAAGATCAAGCACAACGATGTACTATTGTACAACGAGCGTTTGAAAGACAATGCCATCAAGCAAACTGAAAATGAGATCAACCAGTTAACCAATCAGCTTTTTGCAGCGCGCAATAAATTCGAGAATCTTCAAATGGCACAGACTACAGGTCAGCAGCGTTTAGAAGAAATCGAACAGCGCTTACAAGACGAGCAGGAAGCGATCGCTGAAACGAGAGAAGCGTTGATCGGATTAAACGATCAGTTGTTTGCTACTACCGAAGAGATGAAAATGGTAGAGCAAGATTATCAACTGGCAGAACAGGAATACAATTATGCGTCTGTACAGTTCAACGATATCAATCTACAATTAACACGTCAGCA
The DNA here is from genome assembly GCA_026391125.1 of Bacteroidota bacterium. Taxonomy (GTDB): domain Bacteria; phylum Bacteroidota; class Bacteroidia; order Chitinophagales; family Chitinophagaceae; genus Sediminibacterium. The sequence continues at coordinate 6,227 of JAPLEO010000059.1, read as the reverse complement.
GAGTAAGATCAATACGTTGAAGCAAGAGTTGGTGTTCAAAGAAAATCAGTTGAACGACTTGCACAACCAGATCGCAGAAAATACCAAGCAATTATCTGAAGCCTCTGGAAACATAACAGAGAGTGAAAATGCAAAACTGGCTGCAGAGCAAGAATTGCTGGAGTTGTTGAGAAATAAAGAAGTAGAAGAGAAAGTGTTGGGTGAAGCAGATCAGGCTTACTATAACCTGCGTAGTATTTTGCAGGAGAAAGAAAGCGTGCTTCGCATGAAAGTGAAGAGCAAAGAAATGATCGATCATTTGGTGACTGAGATCAAAGATCGATTGAACGAATTGAAACTGCAGTTAGCAGGAATGAAAGAGCGCTTGAGTGTTGAATTTAAAGTTGAGTTAGACGATATTTTAGATCAGCCTAGAGCTACTGAAACTCCTGTAGAAGAATTGCAAGCAAGTTCTGATAGAATGCGTAAGCGTTTAGAGAATATAGGAGAAGTGAACCCAACTGCCATTGAAGCTTATACCGAAATGAAAAAGCGTTATGAGTTTATTTTGGAACAGAAGAACGACTTAGTATCTGCTAAAGAAAGTTTGTTACAAACCATTCAAGAAGTAGAAGCTACAGCTAACCAACAGTTCCTAGATACCTTCAACAAAGTTCGTGAGAACTTCCAGAAAGTGTTCAAGGCATTGTTTACAGAAGAAGATACAGCAGATATGATCTTGGTAGATCCAACCAATTTAGCAGAAACAGGCATTGATATTGTTGCGAAGCCGAAGGGTAAACGTCCATCTTCTATTACTCAGTTGAGTGGAGGAGAAAAAACATTGACTGCAACAGCCTTGTTATTTGCTATCTACTTGATCAAGCCAGCACCATTCTGTATTTTGGATGAGGTGGATGCACCACTAGATGATGCCAACGTAGGTAAGTTCACGCAGATGATCAAGAAGTTCAGTGATAACTCACAGTTCATTATTGTAACGCACAATAAGCAAACCATGAGTTGTGTAGATGTGATCTATGGTGTTACCATGCAAGAACCAGGGGTAAGTAAACTGGTTCCGGTCGACTTTAGAAGTTTGGCTAATTAGTAAATAATAAAACCCCAAAAAGACCTATCGAAATTCCTCGATAGGTCTTTTTATTAAATAGAGTCTCTTGTACAAAGGCATCATTTTATTATACATTGTTTGTTTCGGCACTTATGTGTTGTTTACAAGACAGCCCGATTATTTTGATGGAGATCGCGTGCCTGCAACGATTGTAATTGCAAAAGATAGTGTTAGTGGAAAGCAAATTAATTTCGCTGAATTTTCGAATGGCTATCAAAATTTTCGGGTGAATGCAGACTATTATTTAAGGTCTTGGAACCAGGGTGAGAAAACAGAAGTGATCTATGAAACGGAACATCCTGAGAAGGGCGCTGTGTATGGCTTTTGGGGCTATTGGATCGGATTGGGTGAATTAATTGCTTCGGTCGTTTTTATCGTAGTGAGTTATCAGATCGCAGTATCAATAACTAAAAATCCAACTCCCGAAGCCTTACTCGAACAGTTGAATTATAAGGAGCCGAATAAGCCCCGATACGATTAGTAATTATCTTTTGAGTAAACGCTTGATCTCTTTTTCTACATCGCGACCCTTGATGGTTTCTCGCTTGTCGTAATTCTTTTTACCACGACCGATTCCTATTTCTACTTTCACTAAATTTTTATCAGTGAAGAAAACTTTCAGAGGAACAATGGTATAGCCCTTGTCCTTCATCCGGTTCTGGAGTTTTTTCAATTCTCTTTTATTCAACAACAATTTTCGATCGTGTACTTCAATGTGGTTGTTATCGCTGCCATGAGAATAGGATGCAATGAATAATGCGCGCACCCATAATTCACCATTGTCGAACATGCAGAATGAATCATTGAAACTTACCTTGCCTTCGCGGATCGATTTTACTTCAGTGCCCATCAATACAATACCCGCTATGAATTTTTCTTCAATAGCATAATTGAAATAAGCCTGCCGATTATTCATTTCCTTCGTCATACCACGCCTGCAAGGCAGCTTTATTTGGGTTGATTATTTTCTTAAAAGACTAACCACCTGACTCAATTTATCTCTTAAAGATTTTCTATCGATAATGAAATCTAAGAACCCGTGTTCCAATAAGAATTCACTACGCTGAAAACCTTCAGGTAAATCGCGTTTGATGGTTTCTTTAATAACCCTTGGTCCCGCAAACCCAATCAGGGCGCCTGGTTCAGCGATATTCATATCGCCCAGCATTCCAAAGCTAGCAGAGATCCCACCAAATGTTGGATCGGTTAATAAAGATATAAAAGGCAATTTCGCATCGCTTAATTGCGAGAGTTTACCACTGGTTTTTGCTAACTGCATCAAACTAAAAGCACTCTCCATCATACGTGCACCACCACTCTTGCTGATCACTAAATAAGGGAGTCTGTGTTTGATACAATAATCAACAGCGCGACTAAATTTCTCACCCATCACAGATCCCAAAGAACCTCCTATGAATTCAAAATCCATACATGCCACCACAATGCCTTCGCCATTAATGGTACCAACAGCAATACGCATACTATCTTTCAAATCGGTTTTGGAATGGATATCATCCAAACGTTTTTGATAAGGTTTCAAATCGGTAAAACCGAGCATATCCTTACTTCTGATATTGCTGTATAGTTCTTTGTACTCTTTATTATCAAAAAGAAAATCATAGTACTCTTCACTACCAATACGATGATGATAGTTACATTTTGGACATACGTATAGGTTCTCTCTTAATTCAGTAGTAGTACATATAAAATTACATTCAGGACATTTATTCCAAAGTCCCTCAGGCGTCTCCTTCTTATCGGCTGTAGAGGTTAAAATACCCTTACGGATTCTTTTAAACCATCTAGGACGATTCCCTTCTCCTCCCTGTGCTTCGTCGCCAGTTAAATTCGATTCAAGGTCTTCTTCACGTTCTTTTTTCATAATAGCTTGATACAATTGGGGCGGAAAGGTAATAATTTTTTAACCATAGGCACAAAAAAACCACCCCGAAATACATCAGGGTGGTCAGTTCTGTTTAACGTTTATGCGTTTCTATTTATACAGTTAAGGTCGTTAAAGGCAACTTCCAAACGTTTGATGAAACTTTCTTCTCCTTTGCGTAACCATACACGTGGATCGTAGAATTTCTTATTTGGTTTTTGTTCACCTTCAGGGTTCCCTAATTGGCCTTGTAGGTAAGCTTCGTTCTTTTTATAAAAGTTTAGAATTCCTTCCCAGAAAGCCCACTGCATATCGGTATCGATATTCATCTTGATCGCACCATAACTGATGGCTTCGCGAATTTGGTTTTGAGGAGAACCGCTACCACCGTGGAATACGAAGTAAACTGGTTTTTCAGCAGTACCATATTGTTTTTGAATGTATACTTGGCTATTGTGCAGGATCTCAGGACGCAATTGTACGTTACCCGGACTGTATACACCGTGTACATTACCAAATGCAGCAGCAACAGTAAATAATTTACCAACCTTACCCAATTCTTCATAGGCATATGCTACGTGCTGAGGCTGTGTATATAATTTATCGTTTTCTACATCGCTATTGTCAACACCATCTTCTTCTCCACCAGTCACACCTAATTCAATTTCAATGCTCATACCTAGTGGTGCCATTCTCTTATAGAATTCAACAGAGGTTTGAATATTTTCTTCGATTGGTTCTTCAGAAAGATCCAACATGTGAGAACTGAAAAGGGGTTGTCCTTTTTCTTTATGAAATTGCTCGCCAGCATCAATCAATGCGCTGATCCATGGTAACCATTTTTTAGAAGCGTGATCAGTGTGTAAAACAACTGGAACGCCATAATATTTTGCAAGTGTGTGCACGTGTAATGCACCAGAGATCGCACCTTGGATATTTGCTTGTAATTGATCGTTTGGCATTCCCTTACCAGCGATGAATTGTGCACCACCGTTAGAGAATTGAATCATCACAGGAGAATTCACTTTTGCTGCGGTTTCTAATACTGCATTGATCGTATCAGTACCAATTGTATTCACTGCAGGAATTGCAAAATTGTTTTCTTTGGCATCGTTATAAAGGGCTTCTAATTCGGCACCGAATAATACCCCAGCTCTGTACTTACTCATGAATCTTTAATTTATTTATTGATAATTTTTAATAAGCTTTTTAGGAGGTGCAAATATACGGTTTTTATTTCGCCAGACTTTGTATTACATCGTATTTGGTTACGATATGGAAATCGCCTTTCTCATCTTTTGCTAAAACTGCGCCGTTTTCTTTTGTGATCAAACTGCCCAATCTTTCAACAGGCGTATCAAAGGCAACGATGGGATATGCTGATTCTAAAACAGAAGCAACAGATTCATTTCTGATTTCAGGATTACTGAAAACTTTCATGAATAAACCCGTTTCACTAACAGCACCAATCATTTCTGAATTTGAAATAACAGGGATATGTTCAATATCATATTTCTTCATCAACTCAACAGCTCTTGAAACAGTGTCTGTTGGTTCGATGGTTACCAATCTTTTACTACTTCTTCCACTCACGATATCCTTGAATGTTTTTACATCCAGAAAACCTCTTTCCATCATCCACTCGTCGTTATAAATTTTAGCTACATATCTGCTACCATGGTCGTGAAAAATACAAACCACTACATCCTCTTTTTTCAAATGTTCTTTCAATTGCATCACGCCCTGTAAGCAGCTGCCAGCGCTATATCCACAGAATAGGCCTTCTTCTTTTGCGATTCTGCGAGCCATTACTGCACCATCTTTATCTGTTACTTTTTCAAACAGATCAATGACACTCATATCGTAGTTTGCAGGAACAAAATCTTCTCCAAAACCTTCGGAGATATAAGGGTACACTTCTTTCTGATCTTCTTCACCAGTTTCGAAAAACTTTTTGAGGAGCGAGCCATAACTATCGATAGCCCAGATCTGTATATTCGGATTTTTTTCTTTCAAATATTTTGCAGTACCCACAATGGTACCGCCTGTGCCAGTGGCAACTACTAAATGTGTGATCTTGCCTTCGGTCTGTTCCCAGATCTCTGGTCCGGTTTGCTCGTAATGAGCCTGACGGTTCGCAAGATTATCATATTGATTAACGTACCATGAGTTAGGTACTTCAGTCGCCAGTCTTTTCGACACAGAATAATAGGAGCGTGGATCGGAGGGTTCTACGTTGGTAGGACAAACAATTACTTCTGCACCCACTGCTTTGAGGATATCAGCTTTTTCTTTCGATTGCTTATCAGTAGTGGTGAAAATACATTTGTATCCCTTTACTACTGCTGCAAGCGCTAGGCCCATGCCAGTATTTCCACTGGTGCCTTCAATAATGGTTCCGCCGGGTTTGATCTTGCCTTCTTGTTCAGCTACTTCCAGCATTTTCAAAGCCATACGGTCTTTGATACTGTTGCCAGGATTGAAGTATTCTACTTTCGCTAAAACCGTAGCGGGAAGGTCTTTCGTGATCTTATTGATCTTAATGAGGGGGGTATTGCCAATTGTCTCCAGGATATTATTCAGCCACATAAACTAACACTTGTTTGCGACAAAGATATAGTTTTGGTCGCTCCCAAATTCGGGTCAGGAATGAATATATCCAGATTCGATAAACTATAAACCTTGGATCATACGAATCACGCCAGTTGTTTGGTGCTCTCCTGTCATATCGTTGGTTTTGTCTGTCTTAACGATATTAGTCTCTTTTGGACTATCATTATGTAAGTAAGCAAATGTAACTGCTGGTACAAAAGCGATAACTGCGATGAACTGGATGGTAAAAAGGAACTTTCTCATAAAATGTGTTTTTGTGGTTGTTTATTTACTTTGATAGAACAAAGATAAGGACTTTTTTAGAACTATGCAATACATAATACCATAGAAAGGATAGTAATAGTCTTACTAAAATAATGTGTTTTGCTTTGAAACCCAATAAACACAGGCTTTTCGGGGAATTGACCCTGCAGAAAATAAATTTTTGCTTTGTGATGAGCGGCGAAATGCAGTGAAGAGATAATAGATAATAGTGAAGAGAGTGTCAATGCCTAAATAACGTTGACCGTTTTTAATTGTGGTTTATTTTTAATATTTAGGTTGTATTTAATATTATTTTCTTTGGAAGTGAAAGGAGCCTTGCGGTCCCCTTTCGCTTCCTCTGATTTTTTGGCATAACAA
>JAPLEO010000148.1 GCA_026391125.1 Bacteroidota bacterium | reverse complement strand
TTCATATAATTCACCAGTGATCGGACCTTTACCATCGATCGGCTCACCCAAAGTATTAATTACACGACCAACCAATCCTTCACCTACTTTAATAGATGCGATCTGTCCGGTTCTTTTTACTTTAGCACCTTCTTTGATGTCTCCACTTTCTCCCATCAATACCACACCCACATTGTCTTCTTCCAAGTTCAAAGCGATTGCTTTAACACCATTTTCAAACACAACTAGTTCACCACTGCGTACACCATTCAGGCCGTACACACGTGCAATACCATCTCCAACTTGTAATACGGTTCCTACTTCTTCGAGGTCTGCAGCTACATTGAAGTTGCTGAGCTGTTCTCTGAGGATCGCGGATATTTCATCGGGCTTAATGTCAACCATGATTATCTACTTTTAAAATTATCGTTATTGATTTGTACTATTATTATTAAATCTTTTCTACAAAATGATTTTGTAAAAACTGTTGTTTGATTTCTTTTAAATCATTCAAAATACTTGCATCCACCAACTTATTATCGAACTCCAAAACAAAACCACCAATCAATTTTTCGTTAACTATTGATTCTAACTCGATAGTTGGGAAACCTTGCGCCTTGGTAATTTTTGCTTCGATCGCTGCTTTTAATTCAGTAGATAATGCAGTTGCTGTTGATAATTTAACTACATGAATACCTTTCATTTCGTTATACTGTTCTACAAAAGCAACAGCTATTTCTGGCAAATCTCCTTCACGACCTTTCTTAACCAAAAGCCTACTAAAGGCAGCAGTTAATTCGCTGATCTTTCCTTTTGTTAAAGCAAGTAAAATCGCATTCTTCTGATCATTTCGAACAATCGGACTGCGCATCAACGTTACAAACTCTTTGCTCAGCTTGCACAGTTCTTGCAGGTATTTCATATCAGCATATACCGCTTCTAACTGACCTTTCTCAATAGATAGATCAATCAAACTTTTTGCGTATCTGCCTGCTAAACGTGGATTGGGCATCTTAATTCAATTTTACTACTTCAGCTAATCCTTTGATATACGCTTCTTGATCAGCTTTATTAGCCAATTCTCTGCGTAATACTTTTTCAGCTACTTCAACTACTAGTGTACCTACTTGGTTTTTCACTTCAGTTAATGCAGCATTTTTTTGTTGAAGAATAGCAGACTGTGCATCAGTTACAATTCTATCGTATTCCACTCTTGCTTTCTCTTTCGCCTCAGACAACATCTTGGTAGAAGTTTCTTTTGCTTCCTTGATCATCACTGCTCTTTCTTCACGAGCCTGAATCATCAAAGCTTCATTCTCATTTTTCAATGCTGCCATTTCTGCTTTGATCTTATCTGCAGAAGCAATTGCATCAGCAATTCCTTTTTCCCTTTCATTCAAGGTCTCCAGAATTGGCCCCCATGCAAATTTTTTCAAAATGAAAAATACGATCAGGAAAGCGAAGAGCGTCCAAACCAATAATCCCAAACCGGGTGTTAACAATTGCATATTCTCTATTTGAATGGTTAGATTCTGTTTTTTAAAAGATCACTGCATTCATCGCCCTTTGCTTTGAATGCAGTGAAAAGTTTGTGCTACAGGCTTATTTTAATACAGCCAAGATACCAGCGATAACTGCGAAAAGGGCAACACCCTCTACGAACGCAGCTGTCAGGATCATGTTAGCACGGATGTCGTTAGACGCTTCTGGTTGACGAGCGATGCTTTCTACAGCACCTTTACCGATTTGACCGATACCGATACCAGCACCGATTGCAGCTAAACCTGCACCAATAGCACCACCTAAGTGGCTTAAACCAACATCCAACAAATTGATAATTGCAGACATACTGTTTGTTTTTGTTTATGAAAAAAAAGATTAGTGTTGTGCTTCTTCATGAGCACCTTCTCTTGACTGACCAATAAACACTGCGGTTAAGTTGGTAAAGATGAATGCCTGAATAAACGCTACCAATATTTCAATGAAATAAATAAATACTGTGAAAGCAATAGAAACTGGAGCAAAACCCCAACCTGCTGCTTTGCTCATTGCACCAAAAATAAAGATCAACATTACAAAACAAGTAATGATGATGTGTCCTGCTACCATGTTGGCAAAAAGACGGACAATCAATGCAAATGGCTTTGTGAAAATTCCTAAGAACTCAACTGGCACCAAAATAGGTTTTACAAAACCCGGAACCGGTGGATTAAAAATGTGTGCCCAGAAATGACGGTTAGTACTGAATAAGATCACAAAGAAACTGATCACACCCAATACAACTGTAAAAGCAATATTACCTGTTACGTTGGCCGTACCTGGAATTAATCCGATCAAATTATTTATCAGGATGAAGAAAAATACAGTTAATAAATAAGGCATATATTTTTCATAACCATGACCCAAATTTGGTTTAGCAACATCGTCTCTCACAAATGTGATCACAGGTTCAATTGCGTTTTGAAAACCAGATGGGGCAGTTTTTGCGCCACCTTTTTTATACTTGTTTGCAACGCTGATCATGATCACAGATAATAACACCAACGCTAAAATCATCTGAACCACATTACGTGTTAAACTGAAATCGTATAAGCTTACAGATTCTTCAATTTTACCAGTTGCATCAACTGCAACGATCTTTCCTTCTTCGCTTTTATAGCCGTTGTAAATAGCACCGTGACTCAAATTTCCATAAGAAAACACAGCAACACCTCTTTCTTTAGAGTATACTATTACTGGTAATGGAATTGCCACCTCGGTTTCACCGATACTCATGAAATGGAATTCATGTGCATCTAAAATATGCTCCATGATTAATTCAGCAGGATCAAAAGCACCCTCTTTTTTCTCTTCTCCGGCTTGCTCGGTTCCACTAGCCGCTTTCTCGGGTTCATTCTGTGCATGAAGGGTAGTAGTTACAAGCATACTTAATACGCTGAACATCACTACCAATAAAGATTTTACGCTTCTAAAGGCCATACCTGTCTCGAAATTTGCGGCAAAGATAGGGGTAAGGGCTCGAAAATTCGACTCAAAAGGGCAGAAAATCTTATGATGTTTTTTATTGGAGACCAAAGCCACCAAAATCCACGTCTTTCTAAGCTGTAATCGGCTTTTTCTTTTCAAATTGCATCTCATGGAGCTTGGCATACAAGCCACCCAAAGCCAATAAACTTTCATGATTCCCCACTTCTTTTAGCTCCCCTTTGTCGAGAACCAAGATCTTATCTGCTTTACGGATGGTAGAAAGTCGGTGGGCAATAATGATGGAAGTTCGACCCGAAATCAAGGTATCGGTTGCTTTTTCGATCATTTGCTCACTTTCCGTATCAATCGATGAGGTTGCTTCATCCAATATAAGAATAGAAGGATTATATAATAAAGCCCGAATAAACGATAATAATTGGCGCTGCCCCAGGCTTAATGTATTACCCCTTTCCATCACATGATAGTCATAGCCATTGGGTAATTGCATAATAAAATCGTGCACGCCGATCATCTTTGCGGCTTCAATTACCTGTTCCCGCTTGATCTCAGGATTTCTGAGGGTTATATTATCAAGTATAGAACCGCTAAACAAAAACACATCCTGTAAAACCACCCCAATTCCTTTTCTCAAAGCATCTAGGTCGTAGTCATTGATATTTACCCCATCCACCAGAATATGTCCCTTTTGAATCAGGTATAATTTATTCAAAAGGCTAATAATACTCGTTTTTCCACTACCTGTATGTCCCACCAACGCCACAGTTTCACCGGCATTTACATTAAAATTGATATCTCTTAAGACATAGTTTTCATCGTTATAAGCAAACCAAACATGATCAAAAGCAATGCTTCCTTTCATAAGTTCGGGCTTAAAAGCATTTGCAGGAGATGCTGGGAGAAAATCTGGATTGTCTAAAACCACGAATACACGTTCAGCCGCGATCATGCCCATTTGCAATACATTGAATTTGTCGGCAATGACCCTCAATGGTCTGAAAATTTGATTGAGGTATAATATAAAAGCTACCAACAATCCCGCATCCAACGCCTTTCCAGCAATCCACCATACCAATAATCCCGTACTAACGGCCAACACTACTTCTACTATAGGAAAGAATACTGAGTAAGCAAAAATGGCTTTGATATTGGCATTTCGATGTTCTGTATTGATTTTATTAAACTTATCAAACTCCCTTCCTTCACTCGCAAATGCTTGTACCACCTGCATTCCTGTGATATGCTCTTGTACAAAAGCGTTCAATGCAGCCACTGCATTTCTTACCCTGATGAAACTTTTATTGACGCTCTCCTTAAAATAATAAGTGGCGATAATCATAATAGGAAATGGGATCAAACTGATGAGGGTTAATCGCCAGTCCATCCAAAACATAGTAGCTAAAGTGAAAATAATGGTCAGTAGATCTGCAACGATCGGGATCAAACCATCCGAAAAAATATCATTGATACTTTCAATATCGTTGATGGTTCTAGTTGTTAGGGTACCAATTGGCGTTTTGTCGAACTGTGAAAGATTCAACCCCAATACTTTTTCAAACACGGCAACGCGCATATCCCGCACCACACTCTGCCCCATCCAAGAAGTGGTAAAGCTGAAAACAAATCGTACAGTGGTTTCAATAAAAAGAAAGATTACCTGAAAAATGGTAACGGCAATGATGAATTTGGTAACGTCAGAAAGGTCGGTGTTAAACAATACAGCTTTCAACCAAGCTGGTACATGTACCGATTTCCCACTTGCACTATCAACCGTTAGTTGAATCAAATAAGGCCTAACAGGAGCAAACAAAGCCATCAAGATGGCTAATAAAATACTTCCGTAGAATTTACCGGAATAGGGTTTTACGAATTGAAAAATTCTGCTGAACAGCGAAAATTCAAATATTTTTTTGGGTTTATTTTTCTGCATGATCTCTACAAATGTAACAACTAAGAATACAATGGGTTCACCACTCTTAAAATTTAGTAAAACTCATTTTCATTGCCTTGCATCCGTGGCAGATCAGCCTTCATTGCTTATATTCGCTATTCGATGGAACAAGCAGTGGACAATCAATCTTCAGAAGCAGCGCTTCCCAAATATAACCTCAACGTTGAACAGGAGAAGAACGAAATTCTCAGGCACTACCGTGCGCTTTTACGCAGCTTAAGGCCAAAATTAAAAAGGGGCGATAAAGAATTGGTGCGTCATGCTTTTGAAATGGCAGCGGAAGCACATAAAACCATGCGTAGAAAAAGTGGTGAACCCTATATCATTCACCCCCTAGCCGTTGCAATGATTTGTGTGGAAGAAATCGGACTTGGTGTACGTAGTACCATTTGTGCATTGTTACATGATACAGTAGAAGATACAGACCTCTCCCTCGAAGATGTAGAACATGAATTCGGTACAGAGATCATGCGTATCGTTGATGGATTAACTAAGATCTCAAATGTAATTGATACCAATACCAGTCAGCAAGCTGAAAACTTCAAAAAAATTCTTTTAACGTTAACTGATGACCCTCGTGTTATCTTGATCAAACTAGCAGATCGTTTGCACAATATGCGTACGCTCGATAGTATGAAACGCGAGAAGCAATTAAAGATCGCATCAGAAACAGTTTGGGTATATGCACCGCTTGCACACCGCATGGGTTTGTATAGTATCAAAACAGAATTGGAAGATCTTTCCATGAAATATATGGAGCCCGAAGCCTATCGTGAAATTGCAAAAAAGTTATCTGAAACCAAACGCGAAAGAAGTAGGTATATCAATGAATTTATAAGACCACTCAAAGAAAAATTAGAAGCATCAGAATTTGATTTTGAAATTTATGGTCGACCAAAAAGTATACATAGCATCTGGAATAAGATCAAGAAAAAAGCGGTTGCTTTTGAGGAAGTGTACGACCTCTTTGCAATCCGTGTGATCTTGAATTCTCCCACAGAAAAAGAAAAAGAAGATTGTTGGAAAGTATACTCACTTATTACTGATGAGTACAACCCTTCGCCAGAACGTTTACGTGATTGGTTAAGTAATCCCAAGAGCAATGGTTATGAGGCTTTGCACACAACGGTGATGGGGCCTCAGGGAAAATGGGTAGAAGTACAGATCCGTTCAAAACGAATGAACGAAATTGCTGAAAAGGGTTTGGCTGCTCACTACAAATACAAAGAAGGTGGCGGTGATGAAGACCGCTTTGATAAATGGTTTGGACAGATCAGAGAAGTGTTGAGTACTCCTGATACTGATACGGTAGATTTTTTACAAGATTTCAAAACTTCATTCTTAGCAGAAGAGATCTATGTGTATACGCCAAAAGGTGATGTAAAAATGTTACCAGTTGGAAGTACCGCATTAGATTTCGCTTTCTCTATTCACTCTGCGATTGGCTCTAAATGTATTGGTGCAAAAGTGCATCATAAGTTGGTGCCCATCAGTCATAAATTACGCAGTGGCGATCAGATCGAGATCATTACCAGCGGCAAACAAAAACCTTCGGAAGATTGGTTGAATATAGTTGTTACAGCCAAAGCAAAAAGCAAGATCAAGGATGCACTTCGTGAAGAAAAAAGAAAGATCGCTGAAGATGGAAAATATACACTGCAACGAAAACTAGAAGGTATTGGTGCAGCAGTGAATCAACACAATATTGATGAACTAGTTCACTTTTATAAAGTTCCTTCACAGCTTGATCTATTGTATAAAATTGCAACGAAATCGATCGACTTAAAAGAGTTGAAAGATTTTATTTTGATTGGCGATCGTATCGATCATCCTAGACCAAAACCAGTGATCCATGAATTGAACATTGATCATAATCATGCAAAACATTTTTCTAAAAAAGATTCAGAGCTGATCATATTCGGAGAGAGCAGTGATAAGATCGTTTACAATTTGGCAAAATGTTGTAACCCTATTCCAGGCGATGACGTTTTTGGTTTTGTAAGTACGGGAAAAGGATTGATCATTCACCGAACTACTTGTCCGAATGCAACACAATTAATGGCCAACTATGGACATCGTGTTGTAAAAACCAAATGGGCCAAGAATAAAGAGATCAGTTTCTTAACTGGTTTAAAAATTATTGGAATGGATGATGTTGGGGTTATTAATAAAATCACCAATATCATTAGTGGAGACATGCGTGTAAATATTGCAGCCCTCACTATTGAATCGTCAGAAGGAATTTTCAGAGGAACCATTAAAGTATTTGTGCACGATAAAGAAGAATTAGAAGAATTAGTGGAACGATTAAAGCAATTGAAGGGAATACAAACAGTTGATCGTTTTGACACAGAAACACCTGCCTAATAAGGATTTGCACATTTTATTCAAAATTGCTAGTAATTAATTGCAAGCAATCCCATTTTACTCAAAGTCAAGGCTTATTTTTGCCACGATTCAAAACACTCGATTCAAAACAAATATATGGTTGATGTAATTCTAGGTTTACAATGGGGCGATGAGGGTAAGGGCAAGATTGTAGACTATTTCGCGCCCAGATATGATATCGTTGCACGCTTTCAGGGCGGACCAAACGCTGGACACACTTTGTATGTTGATGGAAAGAAGCAAGTGCTTCACCAAATTCCTTCTGGAATTTTCCATCAGGATAAAATAAATATTATTGGAAATGGTGTTGTACTAGATCCAGTAACATTGAAAAGAGAATGTGATGCAGTTGCAGCTTATGGCATCGACGTGAAAAAAAATCTTTTCATTTCTGAACGTACCAATATCATTATTCCAACGCACCGTGCATTGGATAAGGCCTCAGAAATGTCGAAAGGTGAAAGTAAGATTGGTTCTACTTTAAAAGGAATTGGACCAGCTTATATGGACAAAACCGGCCGTAATGCATTACGCGTTGGAGATCTTTTAGATAAAAGCTTTACTACTCAATATATCAAGCTTCGTTTAAAGCATCAGAAATTGTTAGATAATTTCCATTTTATCGAAGATATCTCTGCTTGGGAAGAAGAATTTTTTGAAGCCCTAGAGTTCCTGAAGACTTTGAACGTGATCAACTGCGAGTACTTCGTAAATGATCAGATTTCAAAAGGAAAAAAAGTATTGGCAGAGGGTGCACAAGGAAGTATGTTGGATATTGACTTCGGTACTTTCCCATTTGTTACTTCTTCGAATACAATTTCAGCAGGTGTTTGTACAGGTTTAGGTATTTCTCCAAAACAAATTGGTGAAGTCTTGGGAGTAACCAAAGCGTATTGTACGCGTGTTGGTGGCGGTCCGTTCCCTACAGAACTATTCGACGCTACTGGTGAGGAATTACGCAGGGTTGGAAGCGAGTTCGGTGCTACTACTGGTCGCCCAAGAAGATGTGGCTGGATGGATCTGGTAGCATTACAGTATACTTGTATGATCAATGGTGTTACACAAATAGTGATGACCAAGGCAGATGTGCTAGATGCATTTGAGGAATTGTCGATGTGTACTTCTTATAAAGTGAACGGGGTACCAACCAAACAGGTACCTTTCCAGATGGCAAAAGCTACTATTGAACCTATTTTGGAACAATTTAAAGGCTGGAATACCGACACAACCCAAATTAAATTGGGAGAAGATTTACCAGAAACAATGAAGCAGTATATTGCATTTATTAACGAATATTGTGGTGTTCCTGTGAAGCACGTTTCAAATGGTCCGGGTCGCGAACAAATCGTGCACATTTAGGAAATTTTTTATTTTTAAAAAGAAAAAGAAAAATATTTTTGTTTATTACAATTTTGCGTTTAAAATTTACGCAATAATCTTATTAGAATATGGCAGCGAAATCTGATAAGGATAGCAAATCCTCTACTCCAAAGACAACACCGGCAAAGAATGCCGATGCAAAACCATCTCCAAAAAGTAAAAAACAATTGGAAGATGATGATGATGATTTAGACGACGACGATGATGATGCGTTGGACGTTAAACCCGCTAAAAAAGGCGCTACTAAAGCTTCGTCGAAAAAATCGAAAGGTGATGATGACGACGACGATGATGATGTAGACATGGAAGACGATTGGGAAAAACCCGAAGAAGAAGATGACTGGGATCCAGACTTCGACGAATTCGACATTCCAAAAAGTAAGGGTAAAAAAGCACCAAGTGCTGGTACAAAGAAAAAAGCCGAAGAAGACGACTTTAAACTAGACGAAGACTTTAAAGAATTCGATCTGTTTAACGATAAGGATAGCGGCTTCGACGATGACGACGATGATGATTTCTAATTAAATAGATTGAAATAAAAAATGTTGAATTGGGGAACCAGTTCAACATTTTTTTTGTGCAACATATTGTTGCTGTAAAATTTATTTTGAAACTGTAGTGCCTTCGATCAATACCCGAAAGGATTCCATTAAGATCTGGCTTTTCTTTGATTCGAATAAGGGAAGCTTGTCTTTTGCGATGCGCATACTGTACGACTTGCCCTCAGCAAGGGTTTTATCAAAACCAGGGTTCCATTTATTGAACTGACTGATCTCCATCGCAAGTCCATTAGTAACTACCATTGAATTATATCTACCACTCAAATTCACAGTAGTGGTATTGGCAGTTTCTTCGGGTGTTAAACTTACTTGCTGATTATCTGAGATCTGAGCTGCTTTTACTTTTACGGTTTCTTCTGCAGTAAGTGTTGTCCAACCTCCTGTACCTTCAAACACATAATGCGTTGCAATAAATTTCTTAACATGCGTGCGTGTTTCTTCTTTCAAATAATATTGCAATACCCAAAAGTCTCTGCTTCCAGATTTTCTGATACATTGTCTTACCCTACCTGCTCCACCATTATACGCTGCAACAACTAATAACCAATCTCCAAATTCTGCGTACAATTCTTTCATCAGTTTTGCGGCCACATGGGTACTCTTATAAAAATCCATCCGCTCATCGTTCACACCCACTCGCAAACCATATCGCTTTGCTTCATAATCCATCAACTGCCATGGTCCCACCGCACCTGCCCATGAAACCAATCCGGGTTGTAAATGACTTTCAATCACACTCAAATATTTCATCTCCTTGGGAATTCCATACATGGTCAGAATATTATCGTAGAGATCAAAATAGGGCTTGCCCCAAGTTTTCATACGATCCAATTCTTTTCCTTGCTTGCGGATATACTCCTGCACAAATGAAACAGCTTGTGGATTTAATTGATTGATATAAGGTTTTGATGCATCAAACTTATTGGCCACAAAAAGACTTTGAAAGCCGTACTTGTCTTTTGTTGTATCAATTGATGGCTTTTCTCTATAAGAAGGATCTGTCACAAAACTCATGGTTCCAACGGCACCTGCCAACACAGCAAAAGCACCCAATATAAATTGGGAGATAGAGAGCCGTGTTTGAATGGAAATGCCGAACCACTTCATGGTTTTTAATTTTGCTATGATTTGCAAAATTAGTGCCAAATAACTTAATGCTATGTGAAAGGGTAGGTTTTAAATCCTAAGTGTTTGATTAAGAGCTAATTAGCTGCTCAGATAGTTGAAGCATCTTGGTCTCTTCAAAATGATTGGTCATGATCTGCAAACCAAATGGCATGCCGTTTTCATGGGTAAACAGTGGAATCGAAATGGCGGGAATACCAACCAAGTTGGCAAACACGGTATAAATATCTGCTAAGAACATGGCCACCTGATCATCTGATTTTTCTCCGATCTTGAACGCGGTAGAAGGAACCGTTGGTGAAATGATAGCTTCATAATCTTTGAACACATCCACCGATTTGTTGTACAGAATTCTTCTTACTTGTTGTGCTTTTGTAAAATAAGCATCGAAGTATCCAGAACTCAACACAAATGTGCCCAGCATGATTCTTCTTTGTACTTCTTTTCCGAAACCAGCACTTCTAGAAGCCTTATACATATCATTTAACTCAGAACTTACTAAGGGTGCACGATAACCAAAACGTACCGCATCGAAGCGAGAAAGGTTACTCGATGCTTCTGCAGTTGTTAATACATAATAGGTTGGTACAATATGCTTGAGGTATTCAAATTCAATGGGATCAACAGTATGTCCTTCTTGTTTTAAACGATCGATCAGATCTGTAATTGCGGTTCTCATGATCGGGTCGAGACCTGGATGTTCAAAAGCCTGTCTAAAATAAGCGATCCGATATTTACGAGGAGCGGCCACAAGTTCAGATGCATAAGCTGGTACTGGTTTTTCTGAAACAGTACTATCAAAATCATCTGCTCCTGAAATTACTGCTAAACAAAGTGCTGCATCTTCTATCGTTTTAGAAAAGATTCCGATCTGATCAAATGAGGAAGCATAGGCAATCAAACCATAGCGCGAGATCCTGCCATAGCTAGGCTTTAATCCAACTACACCACAGAAATCTGCGGGCTGACGAACAGAGCCGCCCGTATCACTTCCTAGGCTGATCATTGTTAATCCTGCTTGAACACCTACTGCCGAACCACCCGATGATCCTCCCGGTACTCGAGACTCATCCAAAGCATTTCTAACGGGTCCAAAAGCAGAGTTCTCGCTACTACTACCCATTGCAAATTCATCGCAGTTTTGTCGGCCAATGATAATGGCATCTTCCTGCAATAATTTTTCAACAACAGTAGCGCTATAAATTGATTTGAAATTTTCTAAGATTTTGGAACCGGCTGAAACGGTATGTCCTTTATAGCAGATCACATCTTTTAGTCCAACTATAACTCCGTGCATTTTGCCGATTGGTTTTCCGGCTTTGCGTTTTTCATCTAATTCTTTTGCACGTTGAATTACTTCATTAGTATATACTTCCAAGAAGGCATTGAGCTGTTTCTTTTTTTCAATTTCCGATAAATAATGGTTCACTGCAATGCTGCAACCATCTTCATTTTTTTCTAAAAATGAATGATACTGATTTATGGATTGAAATGAAAACAATGTGATTTTTTTTACTGACTAATTAACTCCATTCTTTTGCCTCAGCTATTTTCCGCTTTTTTTCTATTCCTACAATTAAGAAGATACTGATCTCATATAAAAAGATCAACGGGATACTACAAATGATTGTACTCAAAATATCTGGAGGTGTGATAATGGAAACAACAATTGTAATTACCATTATAGCATGCTTGCGATATTTTTTCAAGAATGTAGAACTAACTACTTCAATCTTTGCTAGAAAATACAATACTAATGGAAGCTGAAACATTAAACCAGAACCAAGTACCAACGGCATCATGGTATTAAAGTAACTAGCAATGGTCCAAAAATTTTCGATGCTTTCATCAATTTGAAAACCGGCAAAGAAATTAATGGTGTATGGAGCAATTACATAATAACCGAATAATATTCCAATGAAAAAAAGCAATGAAACCCAAAAAATAACTCCGCGGGTTCCTTTCAGTTCATTGTTTTTTAAAGCAGGCTTTACAAATCTCCAGAACTGCCAGAACACATATGGAAAAGCAATGATTAAACCACCAATCAAGATCACGTTTAGGAAAACATTGAACTGACCCGCTACCGCATTGCTTTGCATTTTTATGCTCACCGTGTTTAAGCAAAGTGAATCACCCATTTTTAAAAATTTTCCGAGCGAACACAAGTAACGATAGGTCACAAAATCAGAATGAATGGGACCCATTAAGATATTTCGAATGATAAACTTATTGTAATAGCCAACAAAAATGGATCCAATTAAAATCGCAATCACAGATCTGAATAAGTGCCTTCTTAATTCATCAATATGATCAAAGAAAGTCATTTCTGTACTTGAATCCGAATTCGATATTTTAGTAAAAAAACCCATTTTCTTAGAAAGATGTTGGTGTAGTATTAAACAAAACAAAACCCCGCAGAAATAAATTGCGAGGTTTTAATAATTAAATAAACATTCTATGAATTTGTTTCTTTCTTCGGAGTTTCTTCAGAAGCGTGTGATTCGATCTCTTTCTGCACATTGTCTTTCGCGTCTTTAAACTCTCTGATCCCCTTTCCTAAACCACGCATTAACTCAGGTATTTTTTTACCACCAAAGAACAATAAGAAAAGTACTACAATCCATATTATGTGTTGAGGTGCAAATAAGTCTCCCATAAAATAAAAATTTAGAAATGAAAGGTAAAGAAAACTAATGCTAATTAAAGAATAAATTCTCTTAGAATCTTTTTTCTTTAATACGTGCACTCTTACCACTGCGCTCTCTCAAATAGTACAATTTGGCACGGCGAACCTTACCAGATTTGTTCAACAAGATAGAATCAATGTTTGGAGAAAGTATCGGGAACAAACGCTCCACACCTACACCATCAGAGATTTTACGTACGGTAAATGATGCAGTTGCACCGTTGCCCTGTAATTTAATTACATCACCACGGAAACTCTGAATACGTTCTTTACCACCCTCTACAATTTTATAATTAACAGTGATATTATCACCTGCTTTAAACTTAGGGTATGTCTTCTTCACGGTCAATTGCTCGTGTACAAACTGAACTGCTGCGTCCATAACTTTATTTTTTTGCGGACGGCAAAGGTATAGGAAAAATTATAAAATACTACTGCTAAATCAGAATATTTTTTATCTCGCTACGTTTACCGCTCTTTTTTCTCTAATAACTGTTACTTTGATCTGACCAGGATAGGTCATTTCTGTCTGAATTTTCTGTGCTATTTCAAAGCTAAGCTTATCGCTATCGCCATCTGTAACTTTCTCAGCCTCAACGATTACCCTCAATTCCCTACCAGCCTGGATCGCATAAGCTTTCTCCACACCCTGATAAGCCATCGCTAGGTTCTCAAGGTCTTTGATACGCTGCAAATATTGCTGCATAATTTCCCTACGAGCACCCGGACGAGCACCGCTAATGGCATCACAAGCCTGAATGATCGGAGAAATGACGTATTGCATTTCCATCTCATCATGGTGGGCTCCTATCGCATTTACAACTGCAGGATTCTCACCATATTTCTCAGCTAGTTTAGCCCCTAACAAAGCGTGGCTCAATTCAGTTTCTTCGTCTGGTACTTTACCAATATCGTGTAATAAACCAGCGCGTTTAGCCAACTTAGGGTTCATACCTAACTCAGCCGCCATGATACCACAAAGGTTCGCAGTTTCGCGGCTATGCATCAATAAGTTCTGTCCGTATGAAGAACGGAATCGCATTTTACCTACGATCCTTACTAATTCTTTGTGTAATCCATGGATCCCCATTTCAATCACAGTTCTCTCACCGATCTCCATCACCTGCTCTTCTAACTGACGGCGGGTTTTCTCAACCACTTCCTCAATACGTGCTGGGTGAATCCTTCCATCGGCCACCAAACGCTGTAAGCTAAGGCGGGCGATTTCTCTACGCAATGGATCGAATGAAGATAAAATGATGGCTTCAGGAGTATCATCTACAATCAGGTCAACACCAGTTGCAGCTTCAATAGCACGAATATTCCTACCCTCTCTACCAATGATCTGACCTTTGATCTCGTCGGTTTCAAGGTTAAATACCGTCACTGTATTTTCAATAGTAACCTCAGCAGCAGTACGCTGAATAGATTGAATCACAATCTTACGGGCTTCTTTATTAGCCTTCAGTTTTGCTTCTTCAATGATATCTTGCTGTAATCCAAGTGCCTGAGAATGAGCTTCTTGCTTCAAACTTTCGATCAATTGTGATTTCGCTTCTTCGGCACTTAAACCAGCAATTTTTTCTAGGCGGCGGATATGTTCTTCCTGATGCTTCTCTAATTCGGTACGCTTCAGATTTACTAATTCGATCTGACGGTTCAGGTTATCTTTAATAACGTCGTTGTCTTTCGACTGCTTGTCTAAACCGGCTTCTTTTTGGTTAATAGAAATTTCTTTTTGCTTAATCCTGTTTTCGGCTTCACCTACTTTACGATTGCGCTCATTAACTTCTTTTTCGTGCTCCGATTTTAACTGTACAAAGCGTTCTTTTGCTTCTAATTGCTTCTCCTTTTTTACAGTTTCCGCTCTTAATTCTGCTTCTTTTAAAATAGTCTGCGCTTGATGCTCAGCGTCTTCGACTTGTTTTTTTGTGTTCTTAGCGAATAAAAATCTACCCGCTAGGGCTCCAACAATTAGTGAAATGGCACCAATTATAATAGGGAAGGCTTGCTCCATGGTTTTTTGTAATTTTTAATATAAATCAAAATCCTCTATCTCAATACACATCTTATATAAACATAATAAGTATATGTAATAGGCGAAGATACTTAAATAAATTAAGCGAAAAGATTTGGTTCTGCCTTACAAATTTTCCTGTAAAGCCTTGTCGAGGGATTTTTCAAGACCGTTGATCTGTTGGGCCAGTTCGCCCCATTTTACGAGAAGGTTGCCCGATTGAGTCTGTTCTGTGGCAAACCAAAGTAATGCCATCGACACATAATCCTGCATGTCTTTACCGGCAAAATTGGCTTTGAACTCCGAAATCTTGTCGTTTATGAGGCTAGCCGTTTTACGAACCATTTCCTCATCAGCCGGCTCTATCCTAAGTCGATAGGACCTGTCTGCGATCAAAATATTTACGGGTATCAGTTCTTCCATCATATCAGGCATTCAATAACAAAAGGCATTTCTCGATCTCTTTCAGATAACCATCAATCCTTTTCTCCATTAACAATTTCTCGGAAGCGCTCCACTGAGCTCCGCCGATCTTAACCGTCTCTAACTGCTGAATCAATCCATGTAAATCAGATTCTTTCTGCAATTTGTCAGACTGCATCTTTTCCAGATTCTTTTTTAATTGCTGGTTTTCTTTCTGCAAAAGCTGTTGCTGCTTGAGCAATAAATGCAGCTTTTCCTGGATAGCTTTTATTTGTTCAGAAATTTCTACCATCTATTAAAATTAATCTTCCTCTAAAATACGGTAATTATTAGTTTCTTAGAATCACTATTTCCTGATTTCTGCTCCTAATTCTTTTTCAAACTGGTTGATCAGTTTTCCTACCATTGCATCCACTTCTTTGTCGGTCAGCGTTTTTTGATCGTCTTCGAAGGTAAAACTCACGGCCATCGACTTCTTATCAGCACCCAACTTATCACTTTCAAACACATCAAATAAACGTACATGTTTCAGTTTAGACAACTGCGTTTTGCGTACTTGCTGATCAATGGCATCAAAGCTGATACTTCTATTCACCACTAACGCCAGATCGCGCTGCATGGCAGGGAATTTATTCACTTCTTTATAAGTGATCTTACGTTGTTCTACTAATTTCAGAAGCAATACAAAATCGATATCAACAAAATAAACAGCCTGCTTAATATCGAAACTTGTCAATTGTTTATTTGAAACAATTTGAATCGACCCCAATTCCTTTTTGGCAGCTTTGATCAAAATAATATTCGGATTTTCTTCCGATAAATTCAACTGCAATCCACTTACACCAGCCACTTGTAAAATAGCCGCCACAATCCCCTTCGCTTTGTACATATCTAAGCTCCTACTCTTCTGATGCCAGCTTTCTTCTTGATCAACTCCGGTAAAATATAATGCCAAATGTTCTGCTTCGCTATAATTACCCGGACCACTGCTGGCATAGGTTTTGCCGAATTCAAAGCACTGTAAATTATTGTTCTTACGATTTAAATTATAGGCAATTGTTTCCAATCCGGTCTCCAACATCGAAGGGCGCAAAATGTCTAGATCGGCACTCAAATTATTGATCATCTTTACCGAACTATTCAGCGTTTCTTCACTGAAATATTTACTGTTGGTAATACTATTCGTTAAGATCTCAATAAATCCTTGGCCCACTAAATAATTCGCGATCTTATCTTTTAAATTTTCTTTCAATGCAGATTGATCGGTAGCCGGACTAATTGTAATCGTAGACGGAATATCAATATTGTCTAGTCCGTCGATCCTAATAATTTCTTCCACGATATCTGCGGGCAAACTAATGTCGGGTTTGCTTCTTGGAACTGCTACACGCAATTCATCTATTCCCTCTTTTAATATTTCAAAACCCAATGCAGTTAAGATCCTATTTACTTTATCGGGATGATAATTTTTACCGCTTAGCTTTTTAAGATAATGGTGTTTTAAAGAGACTTCTGTTTTTGGTTTCGGACTTGGATACACATCCACGATATCGCTCGAAAGTTCTCCGCCTGCCAGTTCTTTGATCATCAGTGCTGCGCGTTTCAACACATTCACGGTATTGTCGATGTCAACCCCTTTCTCAAATCGAGTGGCTGCATCTGTTCTTAATCCATGAAATACCGAGCTGATACGAATGCTAGAAGGATTGAACCAGGCGCTTTCCAAAATAATATTTTGGGTTGTAGCCACTACACCGCTTTCCTTTCCACCATAAACTCCGGCGATACACATGCCTTCGTTTGTATTGCAAATCATCAGATCCTTGCTGCTCAATTTTCTTTCCTTACCATCCAGTGTTATAAATACGGTTCCTTCCTCTTCATTTTTTACAATGATCTCTCCACCAGGGATGGCTGCTGCATCAAAAGCATGTAAAGGCTGACCAGTTTCGTGTAAAATGAAATTGGTGATATCTACGATATTATTGATGGGTCTCATGCCAATGGCTTGCAACTTATTTTTTAGCCATTGTGGTGATTCTTTAACCGTAACACCGCTAATACTGATGGCGGCATATCTAGCACAAGCTTCCGCATTTTCAACGGTTACTTTTACTGGAAGACTAGTATTGTCAACTTTAAAACCATTGGCAAACGGCGTCTTAACTCGAACATCTTTTTGATGATGCGTTAAGTAAGCACATACATCTCTTGCTACTCCAAAATGACTCATCGCATCCATTCTATTGGGTGTTAAACCAATTTCATAAACCCAGTCGTCATAAGCCTCAAAATGAACTGCAGCAGGTGTTCCAGGTTTCAATTCAGCAGGTAATACCATGATGCCGTCATGACTTGCCCCCATACCCAGTTCATCTTCAGCGCAAATCATTCCAAAGCTTTCAACCCCTCTAATTTTTGCCAATTTCATGGTCAAAGGATCGCCAGTAGTAGGATAAATAGTAGTGCCAACTGTGGCAACCACCACTTTTTGTCCGACCGCCACATTAGGCGCACCACAAACAATTTGCAGTGGTTCTCCTGAACCAATATTTACTTTGGTTAATTTAAGTTTATCAGCATTGGGGTGCTGTTCGCATTCCAAAACCTCTCCGATTACCAAGCCTTCTAATCCACCTTTAATGGATTGGTACTTTTCAAGACTTTCTACCTCCAATCCAATAGATGTAAGTATCCTAGATAATCTTTCAGGTTCAATGGTTTCGGGTAGGTATTCGCTCAGCCAGTTGTAACTAATGGTCATAATATCAATCTCTTTTCGAGGCTCAAAAATAGGTGATAAATGTTGGATAACAGGTCTTAGTTGGCTAAGAAGCACTGATACTGTACAGATAGCAGCTTTGGTGCTTCAAAAAAAATTAAAAACATCCTTTTAATTACGGATTTTTTTGGTGAATGACCCATTTTTTTTCAAAAATCTTTCTGCACAGTGGCCGTGCAAAAGGGCTAGATTTGGGCGGAAAACTTTTGGATTTGGTGGAAAAATGGGTAATTTTCTGTGGATAGCATTGGTTTGAGTGTGAATGAACATGGGATAACCTGTGGATGAAAATTGATAGTAAAAAATTTTAACAAGCGGAATTCTTACCCCATATTCGCTCCCCCTTAGCAACGAACAAATTGTAGAAGGTTTTCCAGTAACATATTTTTGACCACCCAATAACAAGGTGTTAACCAATAAGAATTGATAGCCCAATGGAACTAACCAGTTTAAACAAAGACCGAAAGAGAAGAAAAACAACCGTTGATATGAGTACCATGGTTTATGGGAAAGTACCACCCCAAGCTAAAGAGCTGGAGGAAGCCATTCTGGGTGCTATTATGCTTGAGAAAAGTGCCTTCGATACGGTTTCGGAAATTCTGAAACCCGAGTGTTTTTATGTAGAATCACATAAAACCATCTATCATGCGATGCAGGCTCTACAACAAAAAAACGATCCGATCGATCTTTTGACCGTTGTAGAAGAATTGAAATTTCAAGAACAATTAGAAGCGGTTGGTGGACCATATTATGTGACCAAATTGACCAATTCAGTTGTATCCACTGCCAATATTGATGCACACTGTAGAATCGTTTTACAGAAATTTATCCAACGTGAACTCATTAAAATCAGTAGTGAAATCATAGGTGATGCTTATGAAGATAGTACTGATGTATTCGACCTCTTAGATGACGCCGAAACCAAGATGTTCAATATCACTAATAACTATCTTAAAAAGAATTTTGAAGAGATTTTGGGTGTTCTTGCGAAAACCATGAACCGAATTGATGAGCTAAGAACCAAAACAGATGAAATATCTGGTGTGCCAAGTGGTTTTGCAAGTCTTGATCGGGTTACTTACGGTTGGCAACCTACCGATTTAATCATTTTAGCAGCAAGGCCATCTGTGGGTAAAACCGCTTTTGCCTTAAACCTTGCTCGTAACGCTGCATTACATCCTACAAAACCTGTACCCGTTGGCTTCTTTTCTTTAGAGATGAGCGCCTCACAATTGGTACAACGTATTTTAAGTGCCGAGAGCGAGATCAAAATGGAGAAAATTAGTCGTGGTAAATTGGAAGATCACGAATACCAACAACTATTATCAAAGGGTATCAAAAAATTAGAAATCGCTCCGATCTATATCGATGATACAGCGGCTTTGAACATATTCGAATTCAGAGCAAAAGCAAGAAGATTGGTTCACAAACACAAAGTAGGTGTCATCATCATTGACTATCTACAGTTAATGAGTGGATCAAACGATAAAGGCGGTAACCGTGAACAAGAGATCAGTAATATCTCAAGAAACTTAAAAGCACTAGCAAAAGAATTGAGTGTTCCGATCATTGCTTTGAGTCAGTTGAGTCGTGCCGTTGAAACCAGAAAAGAGAGCAAAATGCCTCAGTTGAGTGATCTGAGAGAATCAGGTGCCATTGAGCAAGATGCGGATATGGTTATGTTTATCTATCGCCCAGAATACTATGAGGTAAAAAGCAATGAGATGGGAGAAAGCACCAGTGGTGAAACGCATATCAGAATTGCAAAACACCGTAATGGATCTTTGGAAACCATTAAACTTCGCGCCAATCTTTCAATTCAACGGTTTGAAGAATGGGAAGGAGATGGAGGCGGTATTGAAGGACTAGGTTCAAACTGGAAGCCAATTGCACCTACGCCTTCGCCAGCTGCAGGTGGTGCTGGAGATAGCGCAAGATTTTATTTACAGAAGGGTAGCAAAATGAATGATGTTGATTTTGATCAGGGCTACGAAACTGAACAACCTTTCTAAATCATATTTTTAATTAAAGCGCTGAACTCAAATACCAGCGCTTTATTTATTTTTGAGGAATGAGTGTACCTTTTTTTTACGAGCCTAGTTTGGAAGCAACCAATCTTCCATTTGTTCTGAGTGATAGTACTAGCAAACATTGCGTGCAGGTATTACGGATGAGAGAAGGCGACCCGATTCGTTTAACGGATGGTATTGGAAACTTATATACAGCAAAACTCATCAGCGCAGATAAACAAAAATCTGTTGCATTAATTGAACAAACGAGTTTCACTGAAGCCCCTACTAATAAAATCAGTATCGGAATTTCTTTATTGAAAAATGCAGACCGACTAGAATGGGTATTCGAAAAAATAACTGAAATAGGTGTTACTGAGATCTTTCCACTGATCTGTAAAAGAACAGAACAACAGCGTTTTAAAACAGAAAGGATGCAACAGATCTTGATCTCTGCGATGCTTCAAAGTCAGCAGTGCTGGCTACCTATTCTACATCCGCCCACAGAAATAAAAAAACTGATCGCTCTAGCAACCAATCATCAAAAAATAATCGCACACTGCGAAGACGATAAAAAAACGGCATTGATCGAATTGCCCAAGTCGAATGATAGTTTGATCCTCATCGGACCAGAAGGCGATTTTACTCCCGATGAAATAACCCTTGCTTTGGAGCATCAATATAATCCTGTAAGTCTGGGTAATACAAGACTTAGAACAGAAACTGCCGGACTTGTATCTATCGCAGTATTGGCCAATCGCTCTTAGTCATTATTATTATTTAAGTACCTTCCATTTATGAAGAAATACCTTGTTTTGATCATATCCATTTTGGCACTTGGTTTTTTTGGTTGTAAGAATTTTAAACGACAAAAAAAAGTGATTCATAGAGATTTAACGATCAACAAAACCACTTCTTTCAATAACCTGTTTTTTGATAGCATTCAAATCGAAAAATTCATCACCGAACATGCAGAATACAAACCCTATGAAGAACAGTTTATTGATTTTTATAAAGAAAGAAATTATCAGTTTGCATGGTTCGATAACAAAGGAATTGCAGAGCAATCATTTAATTTTTTAAACTTACTCAACTCAACAGTAAGTGAATTACAGGATAGTAGTTTGTACAATCCCGAACTCACAAATTTGTATGATAAAGCTGTGAATGATACTCTTCACAAACAACCACAGGATACCGTACTTAAAACAGAACTATTATTTACTGGTCAATTTTTCGCTTACGCTGCTAAAGTTTATAAGGGAAGTGATATTGATGCTGCGGACCTTGGTTGGTTTATCCCTAGAAAGAAATTGGACTTAAAGGAATTATTGGATTCAAGTATTAAATCAAAAGCTAACGACATAGAAATTTATGCCAAACAAAATCCTCAATATAAAAAGTTGCAGGAGCAATTGGTAGCGTATAATGATCTGGCAAAAACAACCTCCCCTGACACACTCCCTTATGTGAAGAAACCACTGAAAAGGGGTGATAGTTCAGAGATCATCGGATTACTCAAAAAAAGACTTTTTGTGTTGGGTGATTCAAAGCTTGCAGATAGTAGTTTGATCTACGATTCCATCACTAGCATTGCTGTTAAAAGATTTCAAAGAAGGATGGGCTTAAGTGTGGATGGCGCAGTTGGAAATAAAATGATCGAAGAATTGAATGTGCCTTTGCAATGGAGGATCAAACAAATATTAGTGAACATGGAAAGGCTACGTTGGTTGCCTCCAAATAAAGACAGTAATTATATCCTAGTAAATATTCCTGAATACCGTTTACACGTTTATGATAGCGGCAAAACAGTGATGGATATGAATGTGATTGTTGGTAAAAGTGCAAACAGTACCGTCATTTTTTCTGGCAACTTGAAATATGTTGTTTTTAGTCCGTACTGGAATGTTCCCACCAGCATTGTTAAAAAAGAGATTGTTCCATCAATGGCAAAGAATAGTAATTATCTAGAAAAGAATAACATGGAAATCACAGGCAGAAGTAATGGTCTACCGCTGGTTCGCCAAAAACCGGGAGCTAATAACTCATTGGGCTTAGTGAAATTTCTTTTCCCTAATAACTACGATATTTATTTGCACGATACTCCTAATCACGATTTATTTACACAGTCGAGCAGAAGCTTAAGTCATGGTTGTATTCGAATTAGTGAGCCAAAGAAAATGGCGCAATACCTTTTAAGAAATGATACAACTTGGAACAGTAATAATATCGATAGTTCTATGCACCTTTCGAAGGAAAGATGGGTAACACTAAAGAAAACAGTTCCCGTATTGATTGTTTATTTTACTGCTTGGGTTGATAAATCAGGGACCTTGAATTTTAGAAAAGACATTTACAGTCATGATGAGAAAATGGCTGCAAAACTTTTCACAAAATAATTATTTTTTTTAAGCTACTATATTTGTAAAAATCCGGCATATGCAATTGATTGAAGTAAAAGATAAAAATACAGTTAAGGAGTTTCTTGAAATCAACGCCAAAATAAACAGTATTAATCCCGCATATATTCGTCCGATCGACAATGAAGTGAACGATGTGTTTGATGCTTCAAAAAACAAATCATTTAAATATGGTGAGGCAAAAAGATGGCTTCTGAAAAATGATCAGGGAGAAACCATCGGCCGTATTGCCGCTTTTATTAGTAGCAAGTACATTAATAAAGGAACAGAATTCCCCACTGGTGGCTTTGGATTCTTTGATTGCATTAACGATCAGGCAGCTGCTAATAAATTATTTGATCAGGCAAAAGAATGGTTGCTTTCAAAGGGGGCTGAAGCAATGGACGGACCCATCAATTTTGGGGATCGTGATAAGTGGTGGGGCTTACTGGTAGAAGGATTTGTAAACGAACCTATGTACGGAATGTCTTTCAACCCCGACTATTATGAAGCGCTATTCAATAATTATGGTTTTCAAAACTATTATAACCAGTATTATTATTACATGAATGTGGATGACACATTTTCAGAAAAAATACTTGAACGTCACGCTAGAATAAAATCGAAACCAGATTACTCAGCTCGTCATGCAAAGTTGAACCAAATAGAAAAGTATGCTTTAGATTTTGCAAAAGTATACAATGCAGCATGGGGACAACACGGTGAAAATAAAGAGATCACAAATGCCCAAGTAGTAGCGCTTTTCAAAAAAATGAAGCCCATTATGGACGAGCGAACTGTTTGGTTTGCATATTACAAAGAAGAGCCCATTGCCATGTTTATTAATATTCCAGATTTGAACCAATACTTCAAACACTTTAATGGGAAGTTTGGATGGAAAGAAAAATTGCACCTGATGTGGATGAAATGGCGGGGTATCAATAAACAATTAACTGGATTAGCTTTTGGTGTTGTTCCAAAATATCAGGCACTTGGAATAGATAGTTATATCATTCAAGAATGTGGTTCATTTGCCCAGGGAAAAGGTTGGTATAACCGTTACGAAATGGGTTGGGCGGGCGATTGGAATCCAAGAATGCTGAATATTTATAAAAGCCTCGGGGGTTATCAAAGTAGACACATGATTACCTTCCGATACATTTTTGATCAGAACCGTCCTTTTGAGCGCCACCCAGAAATGATTTATAAATAGTATTTCGCTGTTTCCTTGATCCCATCTTCATAGCTGGTGGGTGTATAGCCAAAATGTTTTTCAAACTTCGATGAGTCGAAAACATAACTACTATCGCTTTGATAAATCATTTCGTACGATTCCTTGATTGGCTTGATGAAAAGACCAGCGAGTCGGATCATGAATTTTGATAAGACTGTGAATTTATTGGGTTGATGCATGGCCTCTGCGGCAAGTGCAATAAACTGTGCACCTGTTAATGGGTTTGAACATGTAGGCAAATGCCATGTTTGATTAAATGCAGACTCATCCTTTGCTAATAAATACAAAGCCTTACCAGCATCAGGAATATAGGTAAAAGAATGTGGGAGTTCTGCATCTGCCAGCCACTGCGCTTTTTTGCCTTTCGAAAAATTGTCGAACACCAACATATTGGGAACACTCGTTTTTGTTGCAGCTGTACCATAGAAATCGGCACTTCTTGCTACTAAACCAGTTAAGGCACCCAACTTGATTTCATTGAGTAATTGTTGAACAATAGTTGCTCTCAATACCCCTTTTTTACTACAGGGATTAAAGGCTGTTTCTTCTGTCATTTTACCATTTACTTTCCCATACATATATACATTATCGAAGAAAATGAGTTTAGCGCCAGTTGCTTTGCAGGCATTGATGGTATTGGTCATTACCAGCGGCCATTTCTCTGCCCAAACTTTATAGTCATATTCCAAGCCCACTAAAAGGTAAACTACCGAAGATCCTTTTACGGCTTCCAATGTTTGATCAGCATCACTCAAATCTGCTGATACCGATTCCACACCAATGATCTGCTTTGGATGACGTGCAACTATACGAGTAGGCTGTTTTGCTTCCATCAGAATAGGCAATAATTCATTTGCGATTGCTCCACCTGCGCCAAGTATGGTATGTAAACTCATAGTAAATTATTTTAGTTATGTTCTTTGTCAACCTCTTCAAAATAGCCAAAATAGATGAAACTGGGTATAATTTCATCATATTTTACCTATTTCGGAAATGTCAAAAACTTAGTTATCTGAAAATGTTACCAATGCTTACTTTTGAAGCAGTTTAGCAATTATGGATAATTTCATCGTTTCAGCCAGAAAATACCGCCCCCAAAACTTTAATACGGTTGTTGGGCAACAGCATATCACAACTACCTTAAAAAATGCCATTCGGAATAACCAATTGGCCCATGCATTCTTATTTTGCGGACCAAGAGGAGTAGGTAAAACAACCTGTGCACGTATTCTAGCTAAAACAATTAATTGTACCAGCCAAACTCCAGAAGGAGAGGCTTGTAATGTTTGTAATAGCTGTACTTCTTTTGATGCTGGAACTTCTATGAATATCCACGAGTTAGATGCGGCTAGTAATAACTCGGTAGATGATATTCGTTCCTTAGTTGAACAAGTGAGGTTTGCCCCACAGGCTGGAAAATACAAGGTTTATATAGTGGATGAGGTACACATGTTAAGTGCCAGTGCATTCAACGCATTTTTAAAAACTTTGGAAGAACCACCACCCTATGCCATATTTATTTTGGCAACAACTGAGAAACATAAGATCCTTCCAACCATTTTAAGTCGATGCCAGATCTTCGATTTTAAAAGGATCACCAATAACGATACCGTTGAACATCTTCAAGAAATTGTAGATAAAGAAAATATCAAAGCCGATAAAGCTGCTTTGCAAGTGATCGCACAAAAAAGCGAAGGCTGTATGCGCGATTCATTGAGTATCCTCGATAAGATCGTGAGTTTTACAAATGGCGAAGTTACCTATCAGAACACGCTCGAGCATTTGAACATTCTGGATGATGATTATTATTTTAAATTATTAGAAGCCATGCAAGCGCAGGACCTTCCTGCAGCCATGCTTTTATTTGATGAGATCAATCGAAAAGGGTTTGAGGGCGACTTAGTAATAAATGGATTCGCAGAATTTATTCGGAATTTATTGGTTTGCAAAGATCCTAAATCTGCTTCTTTACTAGAAGTGGTTGAGGGCATGCAATCTAAATATATCAGCTCTGCAGAAAAAGCAGGTATCTCATTTTTAGTTAGCGCTTTAAATATTCTGAATGAGTCTGAGATCAATTATAAAATGGCGCGCAATAAAAGATTGCATGTTGAACTTACTTTGATCAAATTAAATTTTCTACAACAAGCCATCGAATTGTCAAGCGAAAATGGCCAACTCGTAAAAAAAAAACGAGTTGATGGACCAATAGCTTTTCGTTTAAAACAAGTTCCTTCTATACAGATTGCCGCTCAAGCTGGTGCAGCAGAAGTAGCATCCCCTAAACTATATATTGAGACACCAAAGCCAACAGCAGCAACTACTAACGCTAAACCAGTTGCAATAACGGCAGCTCCGATTGTTAGCAAGAGCGAGCCAATTAAACCCAAAACTTCAATTCAATTAGGAGGCACCAAAAAAGGGTTGCTGGATTCACTTCGTGAAAAATATGGTGATCAATATACTATTGAAGAAGTGAAAGAAGCTGAAGTGTTGAATAAAGAAAAGCTCAAAGCTTTATGGGATAAATATGGACTTACTTTAGAAGAACAGAAAAAGCATTCTTCATTTGGCACATTTAAGATCGCAAGATTATCTATTGATACAGATATTTTATTTACGGTGACGGTTACTTCAGTTACCTCGCAAAAATTTGTAGAACAGGAAAGAATGTCGATTCTTGAAATTGTTCAGAATGGTTTTAATAATCGCAGTATCGCATTTCAAATACTCGTAGATGGCGGCGAACAAGAAGAAGTGCCTATTCACCTTCGACTAAATAGTAGACAAAAATTCGAAAGGATCGCCGAACAATTTCCATTGGTTAGAGAATTGAAAGACCGTTTAAAAATGGATATCGACTATTAATTTATTTCGATTGTGTGTACCCATTCTTGATTAACCAAGGCAGGATTTTTGTGCGCTGATCCCCTTGAACAATGATCTCTGCGTCTTTTGCAGAACCACCTGTGCCACAAAAGTTTTTGAGTTGTTTACCCAATATTTCAAGATCAGATTCTGTTCCAATGAATCCTGTGATCAATGTAACAGCCTTTCCAGCACGATGTTTGGTTTCTAAACGGATCCGCAATTTTTGTTGGGCAGGTGCCAGGGTTTCTTGCGTTTCATCACTTGCTTCAAATGAAAAATTCGGATCAGTACTATAAACAAAACCGCGTGTGTCGGGCTTATTTTTTTTTGACATAAAATACTTTTGAATCTTTTGACTTAAGAAAAACTTGCTTTTAAACTTAGATCAAGACTTTGAGCTTGATGGATCAAAGCTCCAACACTTACATAGTCTACTCCAGCTGCAGCGTAAGATTGGATATTGTTTAAATCAATGCCACCACTAGCTTCTGTTTCAAATGAACCTGCAATTAATGTAACTGCTTCAGCAACTTCAGCTGGTTTAAAATTATCGAGCATGATTCGAAATACTTTTCCTTTTCCAATCTGCAATATTTTTTCAACATCTGCAATGGATCTGGTTTCGACTTCAATTTTCAGGTCAAGTTTTTGAGATTGTATATAGCTCCAAGCCTTATTCACGGCTGGTTCTAGACCACCACAATAATCAATATGATTGTCTTTTAGCATGATCATGTCATACAAAGCATATCGGTGATTTACACCACCTCCAATTTTCACCGCTTCTTTTTCTAAGAGTCGGAAGTTGGGAGTTGTTTTACGCGTATCAAGGATGCGTGTATGATATCCTTCTAATAGAGAGGTATATTTTTTTGTGAGTGTAGCAATGCCGCTCATGCGTTGCATGCAATTCAAAACCAATCTTTCACAACTAAGAATGGTGTGTACTTTCGCTTTTACATCGAAAGCAATTTCACCAACTTTCATTTGTTCTCCATCAGATTTTAAAGGGTTGAAGACTGCTGAAGGTTCTACTAATTGAAAAATGCGTTCGGCAACTTTCATTCCAGCCAAAACACCATCCTGTTTAATTTTTAAAACAGCTTTCCCCTGAATATCAGGTTCAATACAACTCAAAGTTGAGTGGTCTCCATCACCAATGTCTTCTTTTAAAGCAGACAGAATTAAATGATCGAGCAGTTCTTGGTAAGATTGCATACTACAAAGCTAGTACTTCTTGGAAAATCTAGTTGATACGAATGGTGATGATCTGATGTTTCCCAGCTTTGGCTTTTAACATCACTGTAATATTATATGGCTTTCCAGTACTGGTGAGTTTTCCAGTAATATATAAAGTGCTCCCGATTTCGCGATTGGACCCTTTTTCGAAGCCATTAATATTATTTTCATCAAAAAACATTTTCAACGCTACAGTTGCCTGATTGCGGCCCATGTTTTTCACTTCTTCTTTGTCTAATAGCTTTAAGTCGATATAATCATCGAAGTATTGGGCGATTTCCTCGGTATTGGCAGATTTAAAAGCTTTTACCAACGCATCAGTATCTTGTTGTTGCGCCATTGATACTAAACTAAAAGCTAATCCTATTAATAAAAATACTTTTTTCATGTGTCTGTAATTGATTTTGGTTACATGTAATTCGCCAATGGTCATTTTGATTGGTATCAAAGTATGTAAAGGCTCATTTCATGTTGTAGATTTCAAAGGTACTGTTACATAAAACATGCCAAATTCGAAACATTAAACTTGTTTGGCTAAATTAGCAGAAAATTACAAGTAAATAATACAACCTTTAGAGATGAGCAAGAAAGTGATTTTAGCGATTATGGACGGATGGGGATTGGGTCAGGTGCCAAGTGCAGATGCCATTCAACAAGCACATCCAGCATTTGTAAGCAGTTTATACAGTCAATACCCTAATACCACATTAGTAACCTGTGGTGAAGAGGTTGGTCTTCCAGATGGCCAGATGGGTAATAGTGAAGTTGGTCACTTGAACCTTGGTGCAGGAAGAATTGTGTATCAAGAATTACAACGCATTAATGTAGCAATAAGAACTGGTGAATTAGCTGGCAATCAGGTATTGTTAAATACTATCAAAACAGCAAAACAGCAAAAGAAGCCATTGCATTTGCTTGGATTGTTGAGCGATGGTGGTGTACACTCACATACCAGCCATTTAAAAGCCTTACTCAATATTTGTAAATCAGAAGGATTAACAGAAGTTTATATCCACGCATTTACAGATGGTAGAGACACTGATCCAAAGAGTGGTCTTGGATATATTACTGATCTTGAAAAATTTCTTCCTGGCTCTGTTGGCAAAATCGCTACAGTAAGTGGAAGATACTATGCCATGGATCGTGATAAGCGTTGGGAAAGAGTGAAATTGGCTTACGATGGATTGGTGAATGCGGTTGGACCAACTGCTACATCTGCTATCGGTGCCATTGAAAATTCTTATGCGGCAAATAAGACAGATGAATTTATACTTCCAACAATTATTGTAGATGCGAATCAACAACCAATCGCAAAAATAAAATCAGGTGATGTAGCGATCTGTTTCAATTTTAGAACTGATCGTTGCAGAGAGATCACAGAAGTGCTTACACAAAATGATCATACAGATTTTGGTATGCACAAATTGGATCTTACCTATACTACTATGACGATGTATGATCATAAATTCAAAAATGTAGGTGTGATTTTTGAAAATGATAATTTGGTCAATACAATTGGTCAAGTGCTTGAAGCAAATGGTAAAAAACAAATTAGAATCGCTGAGACTGAGAAATATCCACACGTTACTTTTTTCTTTAGTGGTGGAAGAGAAGATCCTTATACCGGTGAAAGCAGGATCATGGTACCCTCTCCAAAAGTTGCTACTTATGATTTGCAACCAGAAATGAGTGCGATAGAAATTACCGATAAGCTGATTCCAGAAATTGAAAATGAGACAGCCGACTTTATTTGTTTGAATTATGCAAATACAGATATGGTTGGTCATACAGGTATCTTTAGTGCTGCAATAACTGCTGCTCTAACTGTAGATGCATGTGTGAAACGAGTGGTTACAGCCGCATTAGAACACGGTTATACCGTATTTCTTACTGCAGACCATGGAAATGCAGATTTCATGATCAATGAAGATGGTTCTCCAAATACAGCACATACTTTGAATCTGGTACCATTTTTTATTATCGATAAAGAATGGAGAGGAACTATTAAGCCTGGAAAATTAGGTGATCTAGCTCCAACCATTTTAAAGGTCATGGGTCTCGAAATTCCGAAAGAAATGTCAGGTAACATACTCATCTAAAATTAACAATCATGAAAAAGTTAGGAATTGGATTTTTAGTAATTCTATTGGCGTTGCAAGCATATCGTCCTGCAAAAAATGATTCCAATAAATTGGATAATGATATTTCAAAATCATATGCCGTTCCTGATGATGTGAAACAGATTCTTGCCAAAGCCTGTAACGACTGTCACAGCAATAACACCACATATCCTTGGTATAGTAATATACAACCGTTAAGATTTTGGCTAGATGATCATGTGAATGATGGAAAGGGTCATATGAATTTTAATGAATTCAACACCTACCGAATTGCTCGCCAATACAAAAAATTAGACGAGTGTATTGAGCAAGTAAAAGAGGGTGATATGCCTTTGGAATCTTATACATTGATTCATACAGAAGCCAAATTAACGGCAACTGAAAAACAGAAACTATACGATTGGTGCAGTACCATTAGAGATAGTATCAAAGCCCGATACCCTGCCGATAGTTTGGTTTTACCAAAAAGAAAATAAAGAAAGACCCCAATGAGAATTGGGGTTTTTTAATGTTCCAACAAACCCGAATGAAGCTCATAGTTTAATATTCGTTTACTTTGCAGTATGGAAATTACTTCTGCTAAATACAATATCTCATCTGCATTGGTTGAGCAATGCCCTAAACCCGACAGACCGGAATATGCTTTTATTGGCAGAAGTAATGTGGGAAAATCTTCCCTCATCAACCTGCTTACCAAAACCAAAAATCTGGCTAAAACATCTGGAACGCCTGGTAAAACGCAACTAATCAACCATTTTGAAATTGAGAGCTCCAGTGGCACACGCGGACCAAAAGTAAAATGGTTCTTGGTTGACTTGCCTGGATATGGTTATGCCAAGCGTTCTATTTCTGACAGGAACCGATGGGAGCAAATGATTGATGGTTACTTGCGTAAAAGAGAAAATCTAATGCAAGTATTTGTGTTGGTTGATAGCAGACATAGTCCACAGAAAAACGACTTAGAATTTGTAAATCAATTAGACCATTGGCAAATTCCATTTACATTGGTTTTTACAAAATCAGATAAAGAAAAGCCGGGCGTAGTTGCAAGAAATGTTCAGGCATTCATGGATAAGCTCAGAGAAACATGGCAGTTTCTTCCTCGACATTTTGTAACGAGTGCAGAAAAGAAAACTGGTAGAGAAGAAATTTTAGAGTTGCTTCAACAAATGAACAACAACTTCTATACGGCTGAAAAATAAGAGGGATAAGACTCCAGTTGAATCAGTTTTGATCCAACGAATGAATTGTTTTTCGAAAAACTAATTGCAGATCTTGTCCGCGCAGCAACTGCTAGCAAAGGCTTCAGGCTTGGCTTTGAAGGCAAAACCCATTCCTAAGATATAACCCATTGCTTCACGCAAAGCATCATTGCTTTTGAACTGTGGATTGGTATTAATGTCTGCATGAACTTCCATTTCAATATGGTGTTCAATAAACAAATCACATAGTTCATAAGCCACTTCAATACTTTTTGCCACTTCCACCAACATCCTTTCTTTGATGTGGTATTTTGTCTTTGTTTTTTCGTTGTGGATATACATGAACCCACCATTTTGTTCTCTTAAAAAAACAATGACTGTTGCAAATTCAGTGTCTTCTCCTTTCACTTGACTATCAGTGCCAATGCAAACCTTAAGCTTTACACCCTTTTCAGTTTCCTGAATAATGGCTTCTGCAACAGCCTGCTTAATAGGTAAATTGATCTGCTCACCGTTAAATTTTCTCCAACGCATAAGATTGATGTTTTTGTAATTTACCGAATAAACTGCGCGAAATCCTTTGCCTGAAATGATCTTATTATTAACAGAAGGTGGAAAACCCCAAGCCCGTTCTGGCGCTTTGGGGGAAATTCAACAGGTAAATATGTCAGATTTTAAAGAATAGTACGGATATTGTTATACTGTAAAACCTAATAAAAATCGATGAAAATACTCTTAACATACCTACGACCTTATAGATGGCTGGTTATTCTGGCATTGGGCCTTGCAGGCATCAACCAAACTTTTTCGATGTTCGATCCCATGATCTTCGGAAAAATGTTTGATCAATTTGCCAGTCACCCTTGGACCTACGACGATGGCACCGTTAGAGACGAGAGCGGATATATCCGTGGTCTCGCTTTTATGCTCGTCCTCTTAGTAGGCACTGCCATGGTTAGTAGAATTGCAAAAGCATTTCAGGATTATACAGTAAACGTGATCATCCAAAAATTTGGTGCAAAGATCTTTACTGATGGATTGAAACATTCTATGCGTTTACCTTATCAGGAATTTGAAGACCAAAGAAGTGGCGAAACATTATCAATCCTTACAAAGGTTAGAAGCGATACAGAAAAGTTCATTGGATATGTCATCAATGTCTTATTCGGAATTTTAGTGAGTGTGGTTTTCGTTTCTATTTATGCTACTCGTTTACATTGGTCGATCATGCCTATCTATATGGGTGGTGCGTGTTTGATTGCTGTTGTTACAAACCTGCTCAGCAAAAAGATCAAGGTCATTCAAAAAAATATTGTGAAAGAAACAACTTCGCTGGCAGGTTCTACCACAGAGAGTTTGCGCAATATTGAATTAGTAAAAAGTTTGGGATTAACAGACCAAGAGGTTAAACGTCTTAATACCAATACTTATAAAATTTTAGGGTTAGAATTACGCAAAGTAAAAAATATTCGTTCGCTTAGTTTCATTCAAGGAACCATGGTGAACTTTTTGCGCCAGGTAATCACATTCACTTTAATGTGGTTGATCTTTAGACACAAACTAACAATGGGTCAACTGATCTCATTACAATTTTATAGTTTTTACATATTCGGACCACTACAAGAAATTGGTAGCATCATTATTAGTTGGCGAGAAGCAGAAGCATCAATGACCAACTTTCATAACCTCATGTTGAAGAAAGTAGAACCCAAACCCCTAGAGCCTACCATGGTAGGAATGATTGAAGAATTGGAGTTTAAAAATATTGCCTTCAAACATCAGACCGCACAATTCAAAGCACTCGACGGCATTTCGTTCGATGTTAAAAAGGGCGAGACAATTGCCTTTGTTGGTCCGTCTGGTGCCGGTAAAAGTACCCTCGTAAAATTATTGGTAGGTCTCTATAGAACGCAGGAAGGCACGATATTCTACAACGGAATTGATGGTCATGATATCGATTTTGATGAGCTCAGAAATCAGATAGGTTTTGTAACACAAGACACCCAATTGTTTGCAGGCACCATCAGAGAAAACCTAGTATTCGTTTTTCCTGAAGCAACAGACAAAGACGTTTTAGAAGCCTTACACAAAGCAAGCTGCGATAACTTGTTATCAAGAGCTGAAAAAGGTTTGGATACCATGATCGGTGAAGGCGGATTAAAATTGAGTGGTGGTGAAAAGCAAAGATTGTCGATCGCTCGTGCATTATTACGTCAGCCGCATTTACTCATTTTTGATGAAGCTACTTCTGCGCTGGATAGTATCACAGAGGAAGAGATCACAAACACCATTAGAAAGATCTCTACAGAGAAAGAACAAATCACTGTGATGATCGCACATAGACTAAGTACGATTATGCATGCAGATAGGATCTATGTGTTAGAAAAAGGACAGGTTGTGGAAACAGGTAGTCACCAAGAATTACTAACAGATAAAGGTTTGTATTACGCCATGTGGCGTCAACAAATTGGAGAAAGAAAAGTATTGACAATGGCTTAAAAAAAGCAGGACTTAGTTCCTGCTTTTTTTTTAGAACTTGCTTTTAAAGTACTCGATCATCCCAGGATTTTCCAAACCCTCTATATCACTTAATTGCAATTCAATTGCTTTGTTACTCAATTGAACTTCTATCAAAGAAATTATGAGCGAGATAGTAAATGCGACTAGACTTATAGCGAAGAAAACATTCGCAGCTATCAACAAATTGATATATACAAAGAAAATGCAAAAAATGCAGGCAATAAAAGTAATTACACCAAGTGTTTGCATGTGTTTAATCAACTTTAAACGATATCGAATGCTCTTGATTTGTGCATGTATCGTCTTGTCATTTGTTTGATTTTCGATATACTTATCGTGTAAACTTCTTACTCGATTTGATAAAGCCAGAAATCGATTGGTATATGCCAGCATCACCAAACTAATTGCTGGAAATATCAGTGCAGGTGTATTGATTGAAATGTCCATATCTAAATTTAAGCTTTAGTTTTAAAACTCAGTGGCATATTGAGTTTGATACTGAAGTTGCGGCCCATATTAAATACCCCCATTCTTCCGGTTGCAGCATTTTCTTCTGTGTATTTGAGTCTGCTTAAATGATTTTGATAAGCAACATCAGTTAGGTTATTTAGCCCTACATAAATGCTAAAAATAGTTTTTCCATTATGTATCATATCAGTGCCCGCGCCAAAGTTTAATAAGGTATAGCCAGGAGTAGCTGTTTCTGTATTATAAGCGGTGAATACACGGTTTTGCGCCGACACATTATCTAGTTCTAGTTTTACATAACTATTTCTAAATTGCTTATGCTGTTTATTAAAATTCGCTCTTAATACACTCAGTAGTCTTGGTGAAGGAATAAAAGGAAGTTTGTTTGATCCTTCAAAACTTTGATTGAAGTGAGCAGCTACCAATGAAAAATTGTTTTCGAAGTGTAACCAATCTAATGGATGCGGATGTATATCCAGTTTAGCTTCGAAGCCATAAAGTGAAGCAATGGCTTGTTTAAATTTAAAAGCAACAAGATCAGATCCCCCTTGATGCACCAGAGAATCGCCGCCATGCATTGATTCCAATTTACTATAGAATATATAGTTCTGAATATTATTGTAGAAAGCGCTTAAAGCAAAACTTATATGGTCTTCATTGTATTCAAAACCCCCATCCACTTGAAAAGCAGTTTCAGATTGTAAATTCTGTTCGCCATATTCATAACGATTAGTTCCCTCATGTGCTCCATTGCTTGCCAACTCTGAAACACTTGGCGCTCTATAGCTTCTAGCTATATTCAGCTTCCATGTGATAGATTCAGATGCCGAATAACTAAGTCCGATACTTCCGCTCAAGTTTGAAAATGTATGCTTGAAATCACTGAATCGTATTTGTCCATTCTCTACATATTTAAATCCACTCAAACTTCTATTATCCGCCCTTGCACCACCGCTGATTGTTATTTTGTCGAACGTCTTTTTGGTATAAAAAAATGCGCCAACGTCGAACAAATTATATTCAGGAATTAATACTTCTTCTGCTAGGTTACGATTCTGTTGATACATCCCCGTTAAACCAATAGAATTGATCCATCCATTTTTTTCTGCAAAATGATATTGCAAACCATAACTGATCGTCTTGAGATCAAAATAAAGATCGGGATGATTGGGTGTTGATTCGTCGCCAAATTCTCTTCTTCTATTTTGCTGAAACCCAATGTTTACAGTCATTCTATCAGTTCCAACCACAAAATTATTATCGCTTGCAATTTTAAAATGTGTGACTTGCTGATAAGGTGTACTCAAAATTCTACTATTCAATTCATCGGAGGTAGCAATATGAGATTGCGGTGTTTCGGGATAAACCAAAAATTGTCCGGTTATAGGATCTCGAGCACCTTCAATCACGCCAATATGCTGATTAAAATTACTGATGATGATATGACTATATCCCCAGGTTTTATTGATTCCGATATATCCTCCGAAATTTCTTTCATTGAATCTGCTATTAAAAACTTTTCCATCATAGGCATTCTGATAATCACCTGCATTTTTATAAGTTCCGTATGCATTCCAATTAAAGCCTGATTTTAAATGGCCTGCCAGATTTGCGTTTGTTCCAAACAATCCATTATTGGAATTGTATGTGGTCATGACATTTCCACTAACTATCCCTTTTTGAACAGGAACATTGGTGATCAAATGCACTACTCCAGCCATAGCATCGCTTCCATAAAATAAAGAAGCCGGACCTTTCAATAATTCTACTTTTTGAATACTGTATTCATCCACTTCAATCCCATGTTCATCGCCCCATTGTTGACCTTCCTGACGTACACCATCGTGCACAGTTACTACACGATTATATCCCAGACCACGAATCACAGGTTTACTAATCGCTGGGCCAGTACCTAAACTTGCAACACCAGGAACCATTTTGCTTATGGCATCAATGATATTACTGGAAGAAGATTGAAAAAGGTCTGACCGTTTGATAATAGAAATTGGCTGAGACGATAATTTAGTTCTGGTTGCAGAAGCAACACCAGTAACAGTAACTTCCTCGTGTTCAACAACCGTTTCTATCATACTAAAATCCTTCATCGTTTTGCCACTGATCTCTATGTTCTCGATAATGGTTGCAAAACCTTGATATGATATTTCTACTAAGTATTTACCAGTGGGAATGGATGGACTCACAAATACACCATTGGTATCAGATACCGCTCCGTTTTTTGCTTCATGCAAATAAATGGAAGCACCAATTAACGGACTACCTGATTTTTGGCTGGTGATTTTCCCGGTTAAAAATGATTTGCTATTACCTGTAGTAGGATTTGTTTTACCAGAATGAGCAGGTTGTTGGGCTTTTGATATCCCAACCAAAACGATGCATCCTAAACATACCTGATAAAAAAAGTTGCGCATTATTCCACATTAAGACTACTTTCTGCAAAACGAGTAGTAATTACTGATCCAAAATCTGAATCAAGAGCTGCAAATATAGGATAGCCATACAGATTACATATTGCCTTTACAGATTTTAACGTATAGTATTCACTTGCGATTTTGCATAAATAAAAGCGCTCCATTTTCCTTGAAATGGTGGATTTCGGCTAAAAAATCAGGTTTTTTCGACTTTTTGTGCATTAAATCAGCCTCGACATGCAGCAATTGAAGGCATTTTATGTCTATATTTAGGGGAACATAAATTCCCCTCATGACCGAACAGGCAATTATCGCGGGATGTTTACACAATGACGTTGCAGCACAACGGGAGTTGTATAACAGGTATAGTCCGAAGATGCTAAGTGTATGTTATCGTTTCGCACAAAATCGCGAAGACGGTGAAGACATGTTGCAAGAAGGCTTTATCAAGGTATTCACCCAGATACATACTTTTCAAAACAAAGGTGCTTTTGAGGGATGGATTAGAAGGATTATTGTTCATACTTGTATCAACTTCTTGAAGAAGCATAAGAAGTTCAATGAAAGCATTGACTTAGATTATGCTCACTACATACAGGTAAAAGAAGAGACCGTCCCATCTATCATGCAGGCACGCCAAATTATTGAATGTATTCGATTGCTGCCATTAGGTTACCGAACGGTATTGAATTTGTACGCTCTGGAAGGCTACAGCCATAAAGAGATTGGAGTGATGTTGGACATTGAAGAAAGTACCAGCAGAAGCCAATACACCAGGGCTAAAACAATGCTCGAAAACATTCTTGTAAGAAAACAGATCATCGAAAGGCCAAAAGAAGAATTTAGCTTATTGGCTGCTTTGAAAAAATAGTTGCTGCTGCTGCATATGGATAACAATAGGTACCAAGACGAGTTGGAGGATTTCCTTCAAGATGAGATCAAAGATCATCGGATGTACCCTTCTGACCAGATCTGGAGGAACATACAAACCGAAGTTCACGGTCCTCAATCTTGGCCAGCACTTACATTTATTTCATTATTTATTATTTCTGCTCTTACTGTTGCCACACTTATCAATAACCATCCTTCTGAAAAATCTGGCAAACTAGCAACTTTAAAAAACCTGAATAATAAAAAACCTGTTCTATCAAATGAGGCTTCTGTGAATACAGAATTTAATGCGATCTCTACTGAACAAGTTACTGCAACAACCATTGCACAAGTATCACAACAACTTTTACAAGAGCATGCTACAATAGCAAAAGTTGAAGCTCCTGTTATTCCAATGC
Source organism: Bacteroidota bacterium (assembly GCA_026391125.1). GTDB lineage: Bacteria > Bacteroidota > Bacteroidia > Chitinophagales > Chitinophagaceae > Sediminibacterium. The sequence continues at coordinate 32,427 of JAPLEO010000148.1, read as the reverse complement.
GATTCTTACAAGATGACCAAGAAAATAGTAAAGCTGAAAAATCTTTGAAGGAAATTCAATTACCAACAAAGCCTTCATTTATTTACGAATCTAATTTAGTACCATTAACTACTACAATAGCAGCTTCTCAAGTTTCTGATGAAAAGCCAAATGTTTTAATTGATGTTCCAGAAGTTACTGCAATCCCGCCAGCAAAAACTGAGCTAACCAAAGCTGCAACTGAATTGTCTGCTGCAGATCTTGCTGCTGCTGAGAAAATGGCTGCTAAACAAAAAATAGAAGCTAGTTCTGCCGATGAATATTTGAAAGAGTTTGCATACAAACCTGTAACAACTATTACCGCTAAGAATTCAAAATTTGGATTCGGCTTCTTTATCACACCTTCTACTAGCTATCGCAAATTATCTGATGATAAGGCAAAAGAAATTCTTGGCGCCGCTCCAGCAACTGCACCTGTAGGATTGAATTATACAACCAATATCAACGAAATAGTTCGCCATAAACCTGCGGTTGGATTAGAAGTTGGTTTTGCTGTACTCTATAACATGACCGACCGTTTTAAATTCAAAACTGGTATTCAATTCAATGTTCGTCAGTATTATATAGAAACATTTCAATCAGTTGCTGATATAACAACCATATCACTGGTGAATAATCACGGAGTGGAAAATATGAATGTGTTGTCGTTGTATAATAATAACACTGGCTACAAAAATGCGGAGCTCGATAATAAAATGTACCAGGTTTCTATTCCTATCGGCTTCCAATACGATATCATTAAAAGTAAAAGACTGGGTGTAACAGCTGAAGCTTCAATTCAGCCAACATTTACTTTAAACAAATCCTTGTATTTATTATCTACCGACTACAAACATTATGCAGATGGCAACAGCCTGATGCGTAAGTGGAATATCAATAGTTCTTTTGGAATTAACCTGACTTATAAAACAGGGGTATACCAATGGTTCTTAGGTCCACAGGCAAGATTCCAACACTTACCTACCTATTCCAACAAATATCCTATCACAGAATACCTGATGGATTATGGTATTCGTTTAGGATTCATCAAACAGATCAAATAGGATTCCATCATTTTGTTAAAGCAGGCTTATCATTTACTTACAATGATGCTACTTCATTGCTTTTGAATAAATTTGACCATGAGAAATTGTGTTTTATGTTTTGCGCTACTCTTTATAATGCTTAGCTGTAAGAATAAAAAAGCAGGTAAGACAGAAAAAGTTAGTTCAGACAGTACTAAATATTTTGCGCTTGGCGTTTTTTTTCAACAACAAATTGTTGATGTTGACTTACGTGCCTACCACATTTATTTGGTCAAAAATTTGAACGGCAAAAAAGACTCCCTAGAAATCGACAAAGAGATTTTTAAATCCTATGCCAATTTGTTCTTACAAAAAGATATTAGTGCTCCAGAAATGCATAACCGTTTTTCTGAAACGGTGTTTCATGATTTGAGCACCAAGAGTTATACGTTGAACTATAGAGCAAAGTCGGTAGATGAACCCATTCAAAACATTGATATTTTGTTGGATGAAAATACTAGCATCGTAAAAAGGGTTTTTGTGAGAACAGAAACCATGCATAAAGACACCAGTATTGTTGAACAGTGTAATTGGAAAGCAGATAAAAGTTTTCAGATCAACCGTGTATCAAAAACTCCATCGGGTTATATATCCAATGAATTCAATTATATCAACTGGAACGATCATAAAAAATGATAGTGTAGGATGACGGCAACTGAGTTTCAAAAAATAGCGCATACCATTCCAACTAATCCCGGTATCTATAAATACTACGATGAACAGGATCTGCTATTGTATGTGGGTAAGGCAAAGGATCTTCGTAAAAGGGTTAGTTCTTATTTTTCAAAAACATTTACTACTTATAAGACACATGAATTGGTTTTACGAATCCGAAAAATTCAATTCACTATCGTTGATTCAGAACAGGATGCTTTTTTATTAGAGAATTCCTTGATCAAAGAATACCAGCCAAAATATAATATCAATTTAAAGGATGACAAGACATATCCTTTTATCGTGATCAAGAAAGAACCTTATCCGAGAATTTTTCTGACACGCAATAAAATCAATGATGGGTCTGAATATTTAGGTCCGTTTACATCCACTGGAAATGTGCGCGAACTCATTTCTTTTATCAAACAATTCATTCCACTCAGAACTTGCAAGCTTCCCTTAACAGAATCTAATATTCAAAAGCAGAAGTTTAAAGTTTGTTTAGAATATCATTTAGGAAATTGCAAAGCACCCTGTGTTGGATTGCAAAATGCTGCCGACTACGACGATGGCTTGCAGCAAGTACGCAATATGCTCAAAGGAAATTTGAATCCTGTGATAACGCATTTCAAAAGAGAAATGCAACAAGCCGCTGCAGACATGGCTTTCGAGAGAGCGGAACAGCTCAGAAAAAAAATTGAACACTTAGAAAATTACGAAGCAAAATCAATTATCGTTAGCAAGCATTTGAATAACCTGGATGTTTTCTCAATAGTTAGAGAAGCGCAATGGGGCTATGTAAATTATCTGATGGTACAAAATGGGACCATCGTTCAAACACATACGGTACCACTAGAAACCAAACTGGAAGAAACAGACGAAGAAGTCTTGAGCTTTGCTGTGGCTAACTTGCGTGATACTTTCAATAGTTTATCCAATGAGATCATTATACCATTTGCTATTGAATATCCTGATCCTGCTATTACCATCACTATTCCAAAAGCTGGTGACAAGAAAAAATTATTGGAACTCTCTGAAAAGAATGTTTACTACTTCAAAGAAGCATTGCACAGAAAACAATTATTACATCTTGAAGGAAAAACTGATCTAGAAAAGAAAAAAGTATTGTACGAGTTACAAGATTATTTACAGCTCTCTGAATTACCTACGCATATCGAGTGTTTTGATAATAGTAATTTTCAAGGAAGCTATCCCGTTTCTGCCATGGTCTATTTCAAGGATGGGATGCCGAGTAATAAAGACTACCGACACTACAATGTAAAAACGGTTGTGGGCATCAATGATTTTGCAACCATGACAGAAGTTGTTTACAGGCGATATAAGCGCGTGTTAGAAGAATCGCTTCCAATTCCTCAACTCATTATCATTGATGGCGGTAAAGGGCAGCTTAGCGCAGCAATGGAAAGTATTCACAAGCTTGGCTTGCATGGCAGAACAACGGTTGTTGGTTTGGCAAAGAATGAAGAAGAATTATTTTTCCCTGGCGATAGTAGTTCTATCAAACTGCCATGGAATAGTGATAGTCTGAAACTTGTTCGCAGAATTAGAGATGAAGTGCACCGATTCGGTATCACGTTTCATCGGAATCAACGTTCTAAAGGAAGTTTTAAAAATGAACTGGAATCGATTCAAGGAATTGGGAAACAAACTGCCGAACAATTATTGAAGCAATTTAAATCTGTGAAAAACGTAAAAGAACAAAACCTAGCTCAATTAATAGCGATTGTAGGTCCTCAAAAAGCGGGATTAGTATACCAACATTATCATGGTTCTGAGGAAAAGGCATAAAAAAGGGGCCAGGATGAACATCCAGCCCCGTTTTAAAATCCAATATCCTATGAAAAACCATTACCAAGTTAAGGAATTAATTGTATCAAACAAAGAGATTCCATTCAAAAAACTGCAATAACCGGGTTATTTTCATAAAAAAAAGAGGCATAACTGCCTCTTTTCTAGAATTATATGCGGTTTTGAGCTAGTATGCCCAAAGATCTTGCTCGTAATTGAAGATCTTCTCCTTAATATTTTGACCCTCTAATAAACGCATCAACGGATCTTTAATCAATCCATTCAAGTATTTATCTCCTGGGTTATTAATCGTTGATTTAATCACGTATGCAGAGAAATAACGGCTTTCAAATAGTTCTTCCCATGACATTCTACCTGCATAGTTTTTAGGGTTATAAACTTCGTATTTAACCAATGATTTTCTTAGATCTGGATAGTACACCCAGAACAAAGTTCTTGGCTGAGATTTACCAGCAACCACTTGTTTTGCTATTGGAGCAATACCAATGATGCGACAAGTCATTTTACTAGATTCTTTATCAAAGATCCACTGTTCTTTAATTCTGAAAGTATATACTGAATCGGCACTAAATCTTGGTTTCTTAGTGATCACTCTTTCAATGGCTCCACTTACAGGGTCAGCCACGTCTACAGTATCCAATGCACCAGTAGTTAAGTTAGAAACTTGTTCGCCGGTTAAAGGTGTTTTGAATAGATCATTATCTGGAGAGAACGCAACAACACTATCATATTTAATAGCATTCAACAAAATGCTGAAGAAACGTTGATCTCCATTATCGTCTTTACCAGGATATACAAATCCCTGATTCATTTTTTCGCGACCATCAATCTCTTCCCATACAAACTGACTCCACACCTGATCATCTTCACGGATATAATCGTAGTCCAACGGCTTTCTGTCTTTGATCAGTTGACGCTCTACAGCATAATTACTTCTCAATGAAACTTCTTGCTTGGTATCAAAGCCACCAGGTATAGTGGTATCAAATCTCACAGTTACGGTTGATGTAGCTGGCAAAGAACTAGTGACAGTTCCAGCACCAGTACCTGGTCTTGTGGTGTCGGGAGAAACATTACCAGCAGTATTGTTCAAATACTTTGACTTTGTTCTTGTATTGGTGGCATTATTGGCAGGAGCAGCTGTTGTTGTTGCAGCAGGTTGCTTTGTTGCATTTGTTGCAGCAGGTTGCTTGGTAGCACCAGTACCAGTTTTGTATTTTGATTGGGCATGCACAACTGCAACTGACCCAACAATAAATACCAAACCAAAAACTACTAATTTTTTCATACCCACATTTATTGAAGTGTAAACGAAATATTTTGATCTAATTGTCTATTACCACCCGGACCTTTTACTTTGATCTCATCGATCACCACTGTTGAACCAGCCTGACATCTTTTTAATAAAGCTTGCGCCTCTGCATTAAAATAATAGCCTGTTACTTCAGCAACACCTAGTCCTTCTTCAAATCCTTTACCAGTACAAATCAAAGTAAAAGAAGTAACCTCATATCTAACACCTTCGAAAACGAAATCACGCAATTCAGCAGCAACCCCTTTCTGTACACGAAACACATTTGCTGCGATCGGTCCGCCAGCTTTACTTCCCACTGTTGCCAATGGATCTGGAACTCTTTTTATTGGAATAGTAATTCTTTGAGAAGTCTTTCCATCAGATGCTGTTACTACTGCAGAACCTAAATTCTGACAAGAAACAATATACTGACCAGGGCCTTCTTTTCTAGAACTAACACCATTACCTTCTACTGATACATTTACTTTTTCATCTCCACCGCCACCTGTAACACTCAAAGGATTATCAAGTCCTTGATAGAATACACGTGTCTTATCGGTTGAAACAACCAAGCCTGAAGGAACACCAACAGTATAACGTACCTCTTTATCAACTTTTGCAACAGTACCATCTGGTTTAATAAATGATATGCTCACTTTTTTCACAGCCGGACCAGAACCAGAAACCGTTGTTTTATATTCAGCAGCGCCATCTTCTTTTACTACCACATTTGCTCCATCAATTGTAATGCTAGGTTTAGCAGCTTTACTAAATGCTCCAATACCTGCAGTAATAACTAATTCTTCACCAGGCATTAAATATTGAGAGTTGGTTCCAGCAAATGCCTGAAACTCATCATAGATCAATTCTACTTCGCCAATTTCTTTATGACAATATTCCACCACTTGTGCTTCACTGTTTTTGATATCATTTTGAAATTTGCTCAAAATGGTGATCGCAGCAATAGTTGGTGTCATGTGGAAATAGAGATACGCTAGATCATCTTTCACAGCCTTATTATTAGTTGGCGGAGGCGTAAGGTCCAATGGTAAAGTTGGTCCCACTTCCTTTGCAACATCTGGATCAATTGCTAAAAGGTCTGATCTATATTGTTTTAATCTATCGAATAAGATCTTACCCTTTCCTTTTCCTGTTGGTGCTGGTTCTACTAATAAACGAGTAGCTGCTTCTAAATCATCTTCTTTATAATCTTCAGTGCCATCATCTAATTTTTTAAGACCTGCCTCAACTTTCAATTCTTGTTTTAATCCTTCGATATAATTATATAATGCATCAGAAATTTCCCTTGCTTTTTGAGCTTTAGGCATCCAGATCTCTGTTTTCTCTTTCGTCTTTGGATCTTCTAATTTTTTCTGAAACGACTTGAAGATATCAACGTTCTTTTTCTCAACCATTGAACTAGCGGTATTCAAACTGTTGTTCACAGTTTTGAAAGCGTTCAAGATCTCGTTAGAAACATTCAGTGCCAATAATGCGGTAAGCACTAGGTACATCATGTTGATCATCTTCTGCCGCGGCTCCTTAGGTAATGACATGCTAACTTAAATTTAGAAATACAAATTTTAGAATTGGTTCTCTTTAAGCTTACGCTCTTCCCTGCATTGCAGTTAACATGCTACCATACACCTGATTTAATTTACCCAGGTTATTAGCAAGTGCTGCAATCTGCTCTTTCGCTTTTAAAGCATCTTCTGCAGTTCCTGACATAGCTTGTGAAGCTTGTGAAAGATTACCGTAGAATTGATTCAATGCCTTCAAGTGATTGTTGCTTTCTTTTAATTCCAATTCATATATCGCATTCAAAGAAGCAAGATTTTTATTCAAGCCCTGCATCTGATTATGAAAACTTGTAGCTGTTTCTGCTGAACCATGAAATCCATTTAAAGAATGAGTTGCACCATGTGATGCATCTTTCAAAGCGCTAAATGCAACAGTTGCTTCTTTAGCTTTTAAAGAGAAATCAGTAGTAGATTTTATTACATCGCTCACTTCTCCCATACTGTCTACTGTAGTTCCTAACTTTTGAAAGCTATTGCTCAACTTAGTAAGATTTGCTGGAGTGATCTCTGCTTCTTGCAACATTTTATCTAATTGCTTCAACGCAGGATTTCCTGTTTCAGCAGGAGGCGCATAAGCAGGTCCCATATCTGGAGGAGGCAAAATAGCGTATACTAAAAAGATAAGAGCTTCTGTACTCAAACCAACTTTCAATGCCATGTCTGCCCAAGACAAGTGCAAGATCTTACCCATCGCACCAAAAATTACAACAGCAGCACCTACGCATACAATTACGTTTACTGCACGATTTACAGTTGGAGAAACACCTGTGGACATAAAGGTTTTTTTTTATTGTTAGTTAAAACGTTTTTAAATCAGCCAGTATCATTTTTGATGATACCAAAAGTTTATAAGCAATTAGTTTGGAAAATTATTTTTTGGTCTTGGGGGCCAAATCAATCACGCAACGGAATCCAATATAAGACTTGGCAGTATCCTGATACTCAAAGTTTCTGGTACTTACCTGAAGGAAAAATCCTACATCTTTCCAGCTTCCACCACGAACAACTTTACGTTTCATTCTTGGAGGATCAGAGTCTTTTGCATCCAAACGGATATCCGGACTCATATCGCTAACAAAATTGTAAGCTCCTTCGTAGAAATAAGAGTTGGTCCATTCTGCCACATTACCCGCCATATTATATAAACCATAATCATTAGCCCAATATGCATCAGCACGAACGGTATAGAATCCGCCATCTTCTGCATAGTTACCTCTGCCCGGTTTAAAATTGGCCAATAAACAACCTTTCTTATTTCTTAAATAATAGTTACCCCAAGGATACATAGAGTTACTACGTGCACCTCTTGCAGCATATTCCCATTCTGCTTCACTAGGTAATCTGAAATCACTTTCAACAGCTAATTTCTTTCTTTCCAAATAGCTATTTAAGTAATGAGAACGCCAGTGACAGAAGGCAACAGCCTGTTTCCAGGTTACACCAACTACAGGGTAGTTTCCAAATGAAGGATGTGAAAAATATCTTTTGGTCATTGGTTCGTTGTAAGAATAAGAGAAGTCTCTCATCCAAACCAAGGTATCTGGATACACTTGTTGGTCTCTTTTAACCATGAACTCTTTACGAGGATGACCTGCATTTTCTCTTCTTGCAGCAGCCTGTAAATCAAAATATTCAATTCTATAAACTAGTTTTTCTGGATCTATCTCGGCTTTACCATACAATCGATTGTCTGGAGCCAGATTCAATTCGTTCAGTTTTTCGATGGTATTTCTATCATATTTGATAGTAGCCACCTTCTTAGGATCAACTCCCATGGTATCTGTGTCTTTGTTGATACCCTGACCAAACAAGATCTTGAAAGCCAAGGAATCTCTGGTCCAGGTAACAAACTGACGATACTCGTTATTAGTAATTTCAGTAGCATCCATCCAAAATCCTGGAATAGAAACCTGTCTGTTACGAGTGGTCATGTTATAACTGATATCCTCATCACTAGGTCCCATATGAAATGTTCCCGGTGGGATATAAACCATGTGCAGCGGGCGATTCATGCTCTGCTTGGCTGCTGGAGCCAAACCATGCAACTGTCCATCATCTGGCATAGCCGATTTAGCGCTTCCGCCTTTCTTTAAAAAGCAGGAGCTCAAGCTTAGTGAAAATGCCGCTAATATTATAATAGTTAAGTACCCTTTCATTTGATCAGAATGATTTTTATGACAGTGACAAATATATGTTTTTCATTGGCTTTACAACCTGAATTGCGATTTGAACCAATAAATTTAATCGTGTAGAAATCTACCTATGGGGCTACTATTTTATGCAATAAAAAAAGAATGTCGGTATTAGATACCGCTGTCATTTAGAGCAAATTAAAACAAAATGTGTTACACATTTGCTAAAAAATCAACAATATTATAAAAAGGCCTCAAACAGGTATAGTTTCTACAGATATAAAAAGCTACTGGAATATCCGTTTCTCTACCCGCTAATAACGGAAAATTGCTGGAATTAGTTTCCCCGGACTGGATTATTTTATTAGGAATATATTCTTTCATGACCAAGGAGAGGTTTTTTTCAAATTCCTGCCCTGTAATGGCAATTTCTACCACTCCATTACTTAAAAGCTGTAATAAAGAAGCCCAAATACCAAAGGATCCAGGGTATTTTAGGATCGATCCCTTCAAGGAAAAGGTCATTTTTATCGATAACTCCTCCCAATCACGTTGATCAAAAACCTTTGCCAAATAGTTCAAATTTGTAGCCATCACAGCATTCCCACTAGGAGTGGCCCCATCATAAACCTCTTTTTTCCGCACAAATACATCGCGCTGTTCATCGTGCGTAAAGTAGAAGAACCCTGTTGTTTGTTCTGAAAAATGCTGGATCAGCATTTCTGTGATGGACTTTGCTTTGATCAAATAAGCCCCATCTCCCGTAATTTCTTGTAAATGAAACATGGCCTGAATGAGGTAGGCATAATCATCCAAGAAGGCAGGCTGTTTCGCAATCCCAGCTTTATAAGTATGTTTCCATGACCCATCCGTTTGTTGAAACTTTTGTTCCATGAACTTCATATGGTTGATGGCACGCTCCTTAAATTCACTCAAGCCCAACGCTGCATAAGCTTTAGCATATGCCGTATTCATCAATGCATTCCATCCCAATAAAATTTTGTCGTCGAGTGCTGGTCTGATTCTTTTTGCCCTTACATCAAACAATACTTTTTTAGATCGATCCAATAATGCCTTAAAACTAATAGCATCCATTTGATGCGCATTCGCAAAATCGGTTACAGAAGATCGTACCCATAAAATATTGGTGTGCTCCCAGTTCCCTCCTTCCACTACCTGATAATAGGTACAAAAAATCGAAGCATCTTCTTTGAGTAATTCATGGATCTCTTCAAAACTCCAGGTATAAAATTTACCCTCTACTCCTTCGCTATCTGCATCGAGTGCACTATAGATACCACCTTCTTCACTGGTCAATTCCCTTTCAATAAAAGCAATACAATCCTTGATGGTATTGGCATAGCGCTGGTCCTTGGTAATTTGATAAGCTTCGGCAATGACAGAAATCAACAACGCATTATCGTACAACATTTTCTCGAAATGCGGTGCTAGCCATTCATTGTCGGTACTATATCTAGAAAATCCGCCACCTAGTTGATCGTGAATACCACCATCGATCATTTTGTTGATACTCAATAAAGCTTGATTCAATGCAGCTTCATTTTTTGTAAAGTGATATTGCCTTAATAAAAATTGTATCGAAAATGTTTGTGGAAATTTTGGGGCCCTTCCAAATCCACCCCATTCGGTATCTGCTGTTTGCAAAAGGTTTTGGGTGATGGTTTCTAGATCTTCGGCGCTGATTACATTATTACTGGTAGTTGATGAATCAGCCAAATTTCCAAATGCATTTGCCTTTTGTAAATGATCTGTCAGGTTTTCTGCCTGCGATAAAATTTCGTGTTTCTTTTCTACATATGCTTTGTGGATCCCTTCTAAAATTTCCTTCCAGCTAGCTCTATTATATGCACGTACTGGCGGAAAATAAGTGCCCCCATAAAATGGCTTAGCCTCAGGTGTTAAAAAAACATTCAAAGGCCATCCACCCGATCCTGTGATCGACTGTACAGCATCCATATATATATGATCTAAGTCGGGCCGTTCCTCGCGATCAATTTTTATATTGATGAAGTATTCGTTCATCATTGATGCTGTTGATTCATCTTCAAAACTTTCTCGTTCCATCACATGACACCAATGGCAGGCTGCATAACCAATGCTTACCAAAATGGGTTTGTCTTCTTTTCTTGCCCTACTCAATGCTTCTTCTCCCCATGGATACCAATCCACTGGATTATGAGCGTGTTGTAATAAATACGGACTAGTTTCTTCGATTAATCTATTGGTATGTGTGGGTTGCATATGAATAGTTGTCTAGCAAATTAATCAACTTAAAATAGAAAACCCCCTCCTGTTGAAGGGAGAGGGCTATATTTTAAGGTTTTCTTATTTTATTTCTTTTTAGGAAGGGTGCTGCTCAAAAAACCATCTAATGCGGCACACATACTCGGACTTTTTGGAGAAGGCACTTTAATTTCCAAATTCAGTCCTGCGTCTTCCACAGCTTTAGAAGTGTTACTACCAAATGCTCCGATTACTGTTCCATTTTGTTTGTAGTCTGGGACATTATCAAACAAACTTTTTACACCGCTTGGTGTAAAGAAACAAATCACATCATAATCAATTTTGCTGATCACAGGTTTAATATCATTGCTGATACTGCGATACATGAATCCCAAATGGAATTCGCATTTATTGTTTTTCATCCAACCAACAATTTCATTATCCTGTTGGTTTTCACTACATACATAAAGGAACCGCTCGTTCTCTTTGTGCTTATTAATCACTTCAAACATGCTTTTATTGGTGCCATCAGCGCCATAAAACACTTTGCGTTTTCTGTACAAAATAAATTTCTGTAGATAAAGGGCAACGGCTTCGGTGATGCAAAAATATTTAGTATCCTGATTGATACTGATCTTCATCTCTTCGCAGGTGCGGAAAAAATGGTCGATCGCATTTCTACTGGTGAAGATCACAGCTGTGAATTGCAGAATATCGATCTTCTGCTTCCGAAACTCGCGTGCAGGAATTCCTTCCAACTTAATAAAAGGGAGAAATACCAACTCAACCTGGTGCTTGCGCTCTAAATCAAAATAGGGTGATTTGTCGCTTTCCGGTCTTGGCTGTGAGATAAGAATTCTCCTCACTTTTTTAACTGTTCCTGAATTTTTTGACCCGCTTTTTGCCATGCTTCTAGTCTAAAAAATAATATTAACTAAATACCTCCCGAAACAAAATTGACCAACAGTTTGTAAATCAATAATAGCGGAAGTAGTTCTACTGCGCAAAGGTACAAGAAAAAATGAAAGGCACTCACTTTCAAATTCGCCCTGATTACCCCAAACGAAATCAAATACCGATACATAAATAAAACAATCGCTACCCCAGCAGAAATTGTGATGGCGATTTGCTTAATAGGTACAGGAGAAAAGGTGATCATCAGTATGAAAGGTATTAGTACAATTCCTAATACTTTGTTTACCAAGAAAACAATGAAGGTATAGGCATTGGTTGCTTCTGGAACATTAAAAACCCATCCCGAGAATGCTAGAAATAGATACTTTCCTATATAAATAATGAATAATATACTCATACAATATAAAAGCATGCGATAAAAAGAAATATCTACCCAATGCATATACTGAATAAAAAGGGTGATATAAATACCGGCACTTGCTACAAATAAAATATTCAAAAACACAGAAGCAAGGTTGTTTTGCAATAACTGTTCTCGAGTTTGCTTTTGACGGATCGAGGTCTGCATGAACAGCATGAAAAGATTCTTTAGATACTTAGGAAAGATCAACCGTATGCAGGCTAATGCAGTAACTAGGCCTGTTAGCAAATAAAAAATGAGGTCTTTCCCATTTGATTTTCTTTCAGGCTCGATTTCAAAAATCGGTGGTTGATGAAAGGGCAACCAAGCAGAAGTATAATATTTTTCGTAAGTAAGGGTATCAGGTTCTTGAACAACTGCTTTTTTTATCACTACCGGTACAATCGAGTCTTTTCGAACACTATCTCTTTGATCAACACTAGTTTTTGCTGTGTCTTTCATTACTACAGTGGGTTTTGCAGTATCCACTGCCAATGAATCCTTTTGCCCAAAAGCAATTCCGAAAGTAAAAATGGAAACTAATATGAGAAGAATTTGCTTCAAGCAGGAATTTGTTTGCGCAAAAATATTGAACTGAAAGCATTTAACCCGATTGTTCTCAATTTAAATATGCCCATTATCTTGAAGCAATTACTTTTGTAGCTATGGCAGGCATTTATATTCATATTCCTTTTTGCAGAAAAGCTTGCCACTATTGCAATTTTCATTTTTCAACTACACACCATCAGATTCAACCGATGATGGCTGCAATTGAAAAAGAAGCTTTATTACAAAGTAGCTACTTACAAGATCCTATCGAAACGGTTTACTTTGGTGGTGGCACCCCTTCCATTTTATCTATTGAAGACCTACAAAAACTCCTGACTGTCCTCCGCAATGAATATCAAATTGTGCCAACAGCAGAGATCACCATCGAAACCAATCCAGATGATTTTCAAGAAGAGAAATTGATTGCTTGGAAACAATTGGGCATCAATCGTTTGAGTATTGGCATACAATCTTTTTTTGATGCTGACTTGCAATGGATGAACCGTGCACATAGTTCCCAACAAGCTGAACAATGCATCAAAATGGCAAAGGAAGCAGGGTTTGATAATATCACCATCGATCTGATTTATGGAACACCAACACTTTCTGATGAAGCATGGAAAGAGAATGTAGATAAAGCCATTTCATTGGGCATCGATCATATATCCTGTTACGCTTTAACAGTGGAGCCTAAAACCGGTCTCGATAAAATGATCCAACAAAAAAAGATCGAAGCAGTTGATCCCGATAAACAAGCTCGTCATTTTAGTTTACTGATGCAATGGTTGTCTGATGCAGGATTTGAGCACTATGAGATCTCTAATTTTTCAAAACCTGGCAAAAGAAGTAAACACAATAGCAATTATTGGAATGGTGTAGACTATTTAGGATTAGGGCCTTCGGCACATTCCTTTAACGGAAAATCGCGCCAATGGAATATCGCGAATAATGCATTGTATATTCAAAGTCTTGCAAAAGATCAAGTGCCTTTTGAAATAGAGACACTAACTCCTATGCAACAATTAAATGAATATATCATGACTAGCCTCAGAACAATGGAGGGACTTTCACTTGATAAAGTAATTGTGAATTGGAGCGAAAATGAGCTAGCACAAATTTTACAAATTGCTCAAAAGCCCATTACACAAGGTTATATGATCTTGAAAGAAAATCATTTGATACTTACTAATGAGGGAAGATTAATGGCCGATGGAATAGCTTCAGATCTATTCTTTGTTTAAAATAAAAATCCTTCTATTTTTTTAAAGCCTTCCGCTGCAGGTAACTGCTCCCATAGAATTTCATAAATGGTATGGGCGATGGGGATCTCTGCATTTAATTTTTCGTTGGTCTTTTTAATACACTTACTGGCATTGTATCCTTCTGCTACCATACTCAATTCAAGCTGTGCAGCTTTTACAGAATAGCCTTTCCCGATCATATTTCCAAAGGTTCTGTTTCTACTATATAAAGAATAGCAAGTCACCAAAAGATCACCCAAATAAACAGAGGCACTGTAATTGATTTCAGGATTTTCTTTATTGGTAACGGGAAGAATACTTTTTAAAAATGTGGTCATTTCATTCGCGCAATTGGCAATATATACACTCAAAAAATTATCACCATAATCTAACCCGTGTGCAATACCAGCACCTAATGCATAAATATTTTTAAGCACCGCCGCATACTGAACCCCCATCACATCATGATTTACAACAGTATTCAAGTATTCGGTTTGAAAATATCTGGCGATATCGTAAGCACGTGATTCGTGGATCCCGGAAAAAGTGAGGTACGATAACTTTTCTGCTGCTACTTCTTCTGCATGACAAGGGCCCAATACAGAAAAATAATCTTCAATTGAAAAATCGAATTCTCTAGAAAGATATTCATTCAATAATTCATTGGTGGCAGGCAAAATACCTTTGATCGCTGAAACAACCTGCTTGCCTTTCAATGCATCTTTTGGTAAAGTAGATAAAGCATCAATTGCAAAGGCAGAGGGAATTGCAATTACCAATACTTCAGATTTGTCTACTACCTCTGCTATATTGTTACTAAGAAATAATTGAGATGGGTCGAAGTATGCCACACTAAGGTAGTGTGGGTTATGCCTACGTTTTTTTATCAAACTAATGGTTTCTTCATTACGAATCCACCAATTGATTGAATTGCCATTATCGGTTAAAATTTTAGCCAATGCTGTGGCCCAACTTCCGCCTCCTATAATTCCAAACTGCATTTACAGTGTTTATTATTTCATCACAAACATACGAAATGGGCATAACAAAAAAGATTAGCAACCGAATAAAAAACAAACGACCCCGAATTGGGGTCGCTGTATCTTAATTAGCTCAAACAAAAAGCTTAATCTTTTTTCTTATCGTCGTATAATTTGTCTTTTGCAACAACCATTACTTTAGCACCATCTTTCAATGTTTTGCTTACAATGGTATATGGACCGGTGATTACTTCATCACCCTCTTTTAATCCGGCAAGAATTTCAATATTATTCAGATCCTGTACGGCAGTTCTTACTTTTATTTTTTTAACCGTATTGTCTTTTTGAAGAACAAATACTACTTCTTCAATATCATCATCAGCTGAAGTTGATTTTACTGCTTTATCGTCTGGTTTCTTTTCATCTTTCTTATCTCCGGTTGCTTTAGCATCACCATTTTTATCACGAGTTGTTACTGCATTCAAAGCAACTGATAAAACGTTGGCTTTAGTTTTAGTTTGAATATCAGCACTTGCACTCATTCCCGGACGGAAAGGAAAACTTTTTCTAGGTGTGATCAAATCTTCATAAGAAGAAGGCAACAAGCGAATATGAACTTTATAATTAGTAACATCTGTTGAAGATGAGGTCAAAGATGAATTGGTGTTAGGATTGGCAATTTTATATACTAGTCCTTTGAATTTTCTATTAGTATAAGCATCTACTTCAACAATGGCAGTATCCCCAATTTTTACTTTTGGAATATCGTTCTCACCTACATCTACACGCACTTCAATACTTCTCATATCAGAAATCCGCATCATTTCAGTACCTACGTTAAAGCTATTACCAGCAACACGCTCACCTTTCTTCACACTCATCAAACTGATCAAGCCATCCATTGGTGCAGTGATCACGGTACGAGACATATCTTTTTCTGCTTTGCTTAATTGTGCTTGAGCTCCCTGAATATTAGCTTCACCACTTTTCAAACCTTCTTTGGCTGCATTATAATTTGCTTGTGCAGAAAGATATGCTTGTTGTGATTGTTCGAATTCTGAACGAGAAATTACTTTATCATCCACTAATTTCTTCTGACGATCGTACACTGATTTTGTGTTATCCAATATAGCTTTTAAGCCTACTAAATTTGCATTAGAATTTGATAACTGTGCTTTTGCTTGATTAACACCAGCAGCAACCTGATCGCGTTGTGTAGAGTAGATATCAGCATAAATACGTGCTAGAACTTGACCCTTTTTTACAGTGTCACCTTCATTTACATACAGCTCTGTGATCTCACCACTGATATCCGGACTTACCTTAACTTCTACTTCAGGGTAAACCTTACCACTTGCATTTACAGTTTCAATAATATTACGCTTAACCGCTTTCTCAGTTGTTACTTTGGTACCTTCTTCCTTACCAATCACTCCGCCTTTTTTTAGGCCAATCAAAACCCCAATTACAACTACTAATGCTACGATAATCCAAATCAATTTCTTACTCATATAAAACAGTGTTTCTTGTGTGTTAATGTTCTTGGTTACTTTTATAATTTAATGCCCTGGCCTTTGAAGAACTCCAGTACTTTTAATTTAAATACATATTCATAGTGGTTACTCAATTCCTGAATTTTTGCAGTAAACACATTGTTACGTGTAGTAATCAAATCAAGTGTACCCAATAAGCCAGCATCGTAACGCTTTTGTGCATAATCCAAAGCTTTCTCCGAAACAGCTACACTCTTCTTAGAAGAATTATATTTCTGCAAAGAAGAATAGGCATCTTGATATGAATTATAAACATTAGAACGTAGTGTTTGTTTTTCTTGATCGTCTTGTAATTGTGTCTGACGAACATTGATCTTTGCACGCTCCCACTGTGTACGCGATTGATGCGCATTGAACAAAGGCACATTCAAATTCAAACCAACTGCTTGTCCGAAATATCTGTTTAACTGATTACCAAAATTCACTTTATCAATTCCAGTGATGGCATTTTGGTAAGCATATACCGGATATTTATTCGCATTATCTAATGCATATGCAGAAGTTGGTCCAAGAATTGTGGTACTTCTATAATCATACACATTATTTGCGAACCTAGTGTTTAAGGATGCTGATGCAGTTAATGTGGGATACATGGCACCTCTTGCAGCACTCACGGTTTTCTGAGAAGCTTCAATTCGCAAAGCAGTAACTTTTTGCTGAGGTTGATTCATCAACGCCAACTCATAAACTGATTGTGGTTGAAGATCCAAAATATTATCAACTGGAATACTTTCAACTGCTGGATAAACTATATCGAATTGTGATGCAAAATCAAAATTCATAAAAGCTTTCAAATTAATAACGCCTTGCTCTACAGCCGCTAGTGCTTGAATATAAGTGGCACTATCTCTTTCTACTTGCGCTTCGAGTTGTATCGCATTTAATTCAGGCTGACTACCCGCATCAACAAACTTGCGCGTATTTCTCAATTGCTCTTGAGACTGTTTTAATTGTACAGAACTTACATTGGCTTGCTCTCTACGCAACATCACCTGCAAAAATGCATTGGCTACCGATAGGGCCAAGTCGTTCTTGGTTCTTTCGATATTCATTTCATCTGCTTTTGCAGTCAGCAAGTTTGCATCAATATTGTTTTTACGAGCAAACCAGTTGAATATGGTGTAATTCGACTGAAAGCCCAAATTACCACCAGTAATGTCTACGTTCTCAAAAACGTTAGTTGTTGGGTTGATGTTCAAGCCGTGCTGATACGTAGTACTAATACTAGCATTTGCATTTGGCAGATGCGTCAATTTTGACTGATCAGCCAATAATTTAGACAAACGAGCTTGCACATCTGCCTGCTTTACAGAGATATTATTCTGTATAGCATAGTCAACGCATTTTCTTAAATCCCACTTTTCCTGAGAGAAGGAATGAAGGGAAGCTGTTAAAGCTATTAAGGTCAAAAACTTCTTCATATAAAACAAAAATACACGAAAGAACAGCTTGTCTAGAAAAATTAGACAGACGGAAAGGATACAGACTAAATGCGCTAAAAAATCTTATGAAAGGTGTTCAATAGCCAAAAATGCCTGATTCAGGTCGTCCATTAAGTATTCAACAGACTCCAATCCAAAGTAAAAACGTAGCATTCTATGTTCGGGATTACTTGCATCAAACTGTTCGGGTTTCATTCCGGCACACTTTGGAATCACTAATGATTCATGCCCTCCCCAACTTACTGCCATCAATATATGTTGGAGCGAGTTACAGAATTTTTCAATGGTTGCACATTCATTGGCTTTGATAATGATGGTCATTAAACCACATGCGCCAGTCATTTGCTTCTTTGCCAACTCATATTGTGGAAATTCGGGGTCGAGTGGAAAAATTACTTTCTCAATTCTTGGGTGCGCCTTTAATAATGGTAGCAATGCCTTAGTAGTTCGGTCTACTCTTTCTAACCTTGCTTCCAATGTTCTTAGTCCTCTAATTAATAACCAAGCATTAAAAGGTTGGATCCCCGAGCCAATATTCATGTACTCACTATTAAAGATCCGCTCAATCATTTTTCTATCACCAGTTAACACACCTGCCACGGTATCACTATGACCACTGATATATTTAGTAGCAGATTGCAAAACCAAGTCGATTCCCAAAGTGATCGGTTTTTGATACAATGGGGTACAATAACTATTATCACAGATCGTAATAATGCCATGCTTCTTTGCAAGGATGGCAACTGCTTCCAGATCTTGAATGTCGTAGGTCCAGCTATTCGGAGTTTCTAAATAGATCACCGTTGTATTTGGCTGAATGGCATTTTCAAAGTTTGTGATGGATCTTCCATCAATATAAGAATGCGTTACCTGAAACCTAGGGAGGATCTCTTCGAACATTTTCTTTGCCCAGGTATAGGGATTCTTAACACTTAAGATATGATCACCAGATTTTACATTGGCCAATACCGATGCAAAAATGGCTGCAGCACCGCTATTGAAAACCAAACAATCTTCCGCAGCATCCAATGCCGCTAATTTTTTTCTAAGAATTTCTACAGTTGGGTTTAGTCCGCGGCTATATAACCAAGTTGAATATTCATCTTCAAACGACTTCCGCAGATCATCCACCGTTTTAAAAGCGAAATTGCTGGTCTGCATGATCGGAGGTGCAATCGCTCTAAAATAATCTTCTCTTGATTCAGCTAACTCGTTTATGATATAAGAGAGTTCCATTGTAATTATTCTTTAGGAAGTTGAGGTTCGATATTTTTTGTAAATCGCTGACTAACAAAATAAATTACCATAAATACCGCCAACACAGAAATGCCGATTAGTGCGATACTTGGCGTTTGAATGCTGATACTGATGCCTACAAAAGTATAGGCGGCCATAAAGATCAAGGGCAGTATGGGATATAATTTCATTTTGTAGATGCCTGTTCCATCTAAGTGTTTGGTTTTTTTTCTTAACACAAAAATGGTAGCGCTTGAAGCAACCATTCCAAAACAATCTAGAAATATGGTGAAGTTCAAGATCTTTTCAAAGGTTTGAGCAAAGAATAAAATCACCACACACATACTAGCGAAAATGGTGAGTGAAAAAACCAACACGTCATTTTTGGGGGATTGTTTGCCAAAAATTTTTGGCAATGCACCTTCGGTACTCATCGCATACATCACCCTTGGATTACTCATTAATAGTGCGTTCACATATGCGAGTACGCCAAAGAATAAAAAGAAGGAAAAAATATCTGCGCCAGTTTTGCCAAACACTTTATTCATTAAAGAATAAGCGATCTCACGCTCACCCTTCATATTTTCAAATCCAATGATCTGATAGTAACTAAGATTCACTAAGAGGTATAATCCAATGATGATGGCGATTCCAATAAAAATCCCCCTCGGAATATTCTTTGCCGGATTAGCCACTTCGTTTCCAAAATTAATGGTCTGCTGATAACCGCCATAGGTAAAGGATACAGCGATCAAACTAATTCCCAAACTTTGGATCCAACTCATATGTGTTTCGGGAGCAGCTGCAATGGCTACAGCCTGATTGGCCACTTCATGAATCGGAAAAAATAAAGCCACGATCAACACAACGATCATACTGATCTTTATGAGCATCAGAAAATTCTGCGCCTTGGAACTCATTTTGAGTCCCATTAAATTGATCACATAGAATATAAAAATAGCCACGCAACTGATCAGCGCTTTATCAATATCTGTCCAATTATATTGCGGAAATAATTTGGTAATGTATCCACTTCCAATCAATGCCACACCACTCAAACTTGCAGCATTGCTGATTAAAATAATGCAGTTAATGGCAAAAGCAATACTTGGGTGATAAGCATAAGAGAAAATCTTATAATAGCCGCCAGTAACGGGATATCTACTTCCAATCTCAGCATAAGTTAGCGCACCGCAGAAGGCAAAAAAGCCGCCTAAGAGCCAAGCCGTAAAATAAACCGATGGGTCGATCGCGTCTTTTGCACTAGTTGCTGCCGATCTAAAAATTCCCATTCCAATTACCAGACCTACTACGATCATGGTAAAGCTAAAAAGATTCAATTTTTGTTTTCCCTGCATAGTAATATCGTGAGGGATAAATGTAGGAAACTTCCAACAAATGTTACTGCATGCTGCAATAAATACCTAATCCTGTTGAATAGGTAGATTATTTAGTTACTGTATATTTACTAAAACAAAGCATATGGAATTTCATTTCGACCAACTACTGACAGTCACTTTTACCCTGTTTGCCGTTATCGATATCGTTGGTTCTATTCCCTTGTTGATTGGCTTAAAGGAAAAAATGGGTGGGATTCGCTCATTTCAAGCAACTTTTGTTTCTGGAGGCTTGATGATCCTTTTTCTATTTGCAGGTAGACCTTTTTTGAAGATCCTCGGATTAGATATCCGTTCATTCGCCGTTGGAGGATCAATTGTGATCTTTTTACTTGGACTAGAAATGGTACTCGGACATGAAATTTTCAAGGGCGATAAAAATGCAAAATCAGGTAGCGTGGTTCCTATTGCCTTCCCTATTATTGCTGGAAGCGGTACACTTACAACAATCATGTCTTTAAAAGCCAACTTTGATGAGACTTATATTTTGGCAGGCATTATTATCAATCTGATAGTAGTGTATATTGTATTAAAGTCTTTAAAGATTATCGAGCACGCATTGGGTGAGGCAGGATTATTGGCCGTTCGAAAATTCTTTGGCGTTATTCTATTGGCGATTGCAGTGAAGATCTTCAGTAGTAATATCGGTGCATTTGGAAAATAGTAATCCATGATTTTAACCATTCATAAAATATGGTGTTGGTTCTTGAAGCATTTTGAGTTGCTTTGTTGGACAGGTGCATTAGTTGCTTTGTTTTTCTTACCGGAAAACAAATCAGAGACTTCACTTTGTGTTTTTAGTGCGATGGGATTGGGCAAATGTCCTGGGTGTGGAATTGGACATGCTATGCATTATGCCCTGAGAGCTGAATGGGTAACCTCCTTTCATCAGCATCCATTAGGAATTATTGCAGTGATCATTATATTAAATAGAATAAGACAGTTAACCATACAAATAATAAAACCATGAACCCAAATTTAATGAACCTGATTCCCGCTTTGGAAGGTGAAGAATTGATTTTTTTACAAAGCATTACACTCGAGTTAAATCAAGATAAACTGCAAAACTTTGTTGCCATTTATAATGGTAAAAGAAGAAAAACAGATCAGGTATTGCTTGGTTGCATTCTTGGATTCTTTGGCGTTGCAGGTGTTCAAAGATTCATGGTTGGACAAAACGGCATGGGAATCCTTTATTTATTTACAGGCGGACTATGTTTCATAGGCACCATCGTTGACATCATCAACCACAAACAACTTACTTTCGAGTATAACCAGCAAATGGCAAGAGAGACGATGGCGATGATATATTCTTTTAATTAGAAGCACTTTTCTCTACTAGAAAAAAGTGAGAAGTGAGAGGTGAGAAGTGAAGAGTGGCGTGAAAATTAAAAAGTGTGAAAACTGGAATTCCAACTTTCACACTTTTTAATTACCTCTTACTCTACGAACTTACTAACCACTTCTCACTCCTCACTTCTCACTCCTCACTTATTCTTCTACTTTATTCTTAAGGCTCATCAACAAAGAGTACGCTCCTTTCAAAACAAATTCCGAATTGCTGATTTTTTCTGATTGCAGAATTTCTGTGAATCCATTTTCTGAACTACCTATTTGAACTTCTGTCATTTTAAACTGATTGGCTTCGGTTTTTATAAATGCATATTGCTTGTTCTCGAATAACACAATCGCTTCATCTGGTAACACAAATGCTTTTGCATTTTTAATTGCGATCTCTGCATTCATATAAGTGCCCGGAATTAATTCGTGCTCATAAGACTCAAAATGACAGTGTACATCTGTATTTCGTTCAACTGATATATCGTGTCCGATCAATAAAATTTCGCATGGATGTTTTTTGGTAGGCTGATTATTAGTAAAAGCATTCAGTTTCTGTCCTACATACAATTTACTGATATCCTTCTCATATACTTTCAAAGCCAAATGAATATCAGATGGATTGATCAGTTCAAAAAGCACTTCGGTTGGTGAAACATATTTACCAATATTCACATTCACCTTTGAAACAAATCCATCGATGGGTGAATAGAGGTTGATGCTTCTGGAAATATTACTAACACTCAGCTTTGAAACATTGATACCAACCAATTGCAACTTTTCTTTTAAGGCA
The DNA here is from genome assembly GCA_026391125.1 of Bacteroidota bacterium. Taxonomy (GTDB): domain Bacteria; phylum Bacteroidota; class Bacteroidia; order Chitinophagales; family Chitinophagaceae; genus Sediminibacterium. The sequence goes on along the minus strand of JAPLEO010000148.1, from coordinate 9,746 downwards.
CTCATTAGCACCTGTTGAGATTTGAATTCAGATTCTGTTTGCTGCATTACTTTGTCGCTACTCGCCTGCGTTTTATTCAACTCTTTTTGTCGATTGTTCTCTTGTTCTAGATAAACAATTTTTTCCTTCGCAGTTAAATAGTCTTGTTGCAATTGAATATACTGCTCGCCTTCGATGAGTGCGATAGGATCTCCTTTCTTGATATGCTGACCAGGTAATAGTTTGGTTGATTTTAAATAACCGCCCATTGGCACACTTATAGATACCATGTTTTGTGGAGGAACATCAATTTTTCCATTGACCCTTAAAATAGAAGAGATCTCTTTCTGTTCCATTTTGCCAGTAACGATGCCCGCATTTTTTATTTGTGCATCTGAAAGTTTAACCAAATTTAAAACCGGTGCTATCACTTTTGCTTCTTCCTTTTTCTTGGTTCCACAGGCAACCAGAAATACTAGCGGAAGGCACAAGAGGAGCATTTTATTGATGATATATTTTGTGTATCGCATGTTTATTGATTGATTAGGTAATGTAATTGAATGATCGACTCGTTGAGGCTTTTTACTGATTCGATATAATCGTTTTTCAAGATAGTTGACTGGTTAATCAATTGAACCCATTCTAGATAATTGATCCCTCCATTGGCTAATTGCAAATTGGCAGTAATACTAATGGTTTGTGCATTTTTTAAAGCTGTGTTCTCAAAATATTGAACTGACTTCAAATGCTTCCGATATTGCATTAATGCCGATTGATAACTTGACTGCAAATTCTGTAACCCTATTGCATAGTTGTTTTCGGCAACCTGTCTGTTCAACTTCGCACCTACAATTTTCGATTTCTGAGCCTTTGCAAATATGGGGATCCCAACACCAATTTGAACTGCACTAAAACGAGTATCACTACCATACAATTTATTATCAGCACCCATTCCTTTAATGCTCGAATTATTATATCCAACTGTAAATCCTGGTAACAATAAACTCTTTTCAACCTCAATCACCGCATCAGCCATTTGTTGCTGGTGTAAGATCATTTTCAAACTTGGATGCTCTTTTAATAAACTGGTGTCATTAAAATTAATAGGCTCCATTTTATATTGCTGCGTAGCTGGACTATAAACCTGACTCACATTTAAGAACAACTGAAACTGCAATTGTAGCACTGATCTATCTTGCTCTAATTGCTGTAATTGCAAACTAATTTGTCCGAGTTGCGCCTCTGCACTAGATTTTTCTAAAATATTCGTTTCACCCTTTGCCAGTCTTTGTTCAGCTCGCTTATAAAATGCTTGATACAAACTATCGGTATATAAAAGCAATCTTCGTTTTTGATCGATGTAAAGCATTGTATAATACAATTGCGATAGGTCTTTCTTTAACAAAGCTTGCTTTACTGCAATATTCATCACACTGCTTTTCCATTCTTCTTGTAACAATTCCCTTTGCTTTGTATACACTTTAGGGAAACTGAAAGATTGTGAGATGCCGAATTTAGTATCCGTATAAGTGCTGTTGATCTGCCCAATATCTGCAATCAAGTTTGCTTGCGGAAGGTTATTTGATGACTTGATCAAAGCCTCTTGGTACCTCGATTTCAACTCCTCATTCTTAACTTGCAAATTGTACTTCATGGCTGTGTCAATTGCAGCTTGCAAACTAATCGGCGTTTGCGCTTGAAGACCCGTACCCATGCCTAAGAGGATCAATAAGATAACAACAGGGTGAGTTGACTTACGATGCTTTTTCTTTTTTGGGTCTGATTTTTCAAATATCATATACAATACAGGTAAAATGTACAATGTTAGGAATGTGGCAATCAATAAGCCTCCAATTACTACTGTTGCTAATGGCCTTTGAACTTCAGCTCCTGCTCCATTACTAATTGCCATAGGAAAGAAGCCAAGCGATGCAACAAAAGCTGTCATTAACACCGGACGCAATCGAACTTTTGTACCCATCAATACGATCCTTCGTAAATCTGTAATCCCTTCTGCTTTGAGTTGATTAAATTCTGCGATCAATACAATTCCATTTAATACGGCAACCCCAAACAGTGCAATAAAACCTACCCCTGCGCTGATACTAAATGGCATCCCCCTTAAAGCAAGAAATAGAATACCTCCTATCGCAGACAATGGAATGGCAGAGTATATGAGTAAGCCTTGTTTGAGTGAATTGAATGCAAAGTGTAGTAAAATAAGGATCAACAAAAGTGACACTGGCACTGCAATCATCAACCTACTTTTTGCAGCATTCAGATTTTCAAATGCACCACCATAGGTTACATAATAACCTGTAGGGAATTTCATTTGCTTAGAGATCTTTTGTTGCAATTCAGTTACAATTGTTTGTACGTCTCTACCACGAACGTTGAATCCAATTACGATCCTTCTTTTTGCATCTTCTCTTTGAATTTGATTCGGACCTTGTTTGATTTGAACATCAGCCAGCTGACTCAGCGGAATCTGCGTACCATTTGATGTAGGAATCAATAAGTTTTGAATATCCTTTAAATCCTTCTTTTGTTCACCACTAATTCTTACAACTACATCAAATCTTTTCTCACCTTCAAAAAGCATTCCGGTAGTTTGTCCGGCAAATGATGTGTTTACCACTTTATTGATATCAGCAATATTCAAACCATATTGCGCAATCGTATTTCTGTTGTAGTTGATAATGATCTGTGGCATACCCGCAACTTGTTCAACATAGAGATTCTTCGCGCCTTCTACAGTGTTCACGATTGCACCAAGTTTATTGGCATATAAGGCAAGTGTATCAAGGTCTTCACCAAATATTTTACAAACTACATCCTGCCTTGCTCCTGTCATTAATTCATTGAAACGCATTTGAACAGGGAACTGAAAGCCTGCAGTAACGCCTGGTACGGCTTCTAAAGCTTTTCCCATTTTCTCGCTCAACTCGTTGAATGTTTTAGCAGAAGTCCATTCTTTCTTCGGTTTCAAGATCACCATCATATCGCTCGCATCCATTGGCATGGGGTCTGTGGGCACTTCACCACTACCAATCTTGGTAACAATTTTCTCTACTTCCGGAAATTGTGTTTTGAGAATATGCGCCGCTTTTTGTGTGTTCGCAATAGTTGTATTTAAACTACTTCCTGTTAACACCCTTGTGTCAACTGCAAAGTCGCCTTCTTCTAATGCGGGAATAAATTCAGCCCCGAGATTTGTTAGTAGCACTATTGCAAATACAAATAATGCAAGCACTGAACTGAGTGCAATTTTTGGAAATTGAATCACAAAATTTAAAGTCCTTTGATAAACCCTTTCCACTTTGCCCATCCAAAAATCCGAGAAATTAGGCTTGTGCTTGATCTTTTTACTCAAGAATAAAGCACTCATCATTGGAATATAAGTGAGCGATAAAACAAAGGCTCCTAATAAAGCAAAGGCAACTGTTTGTGCCATTGGCTTAAACATTTTACCCTCAATTCCTTCGAGCGTAAAAATGGGTAAGTAAACAACCAGAATAATCACCTGACCAAACACAGCACTATTCATCATTTTGCTGGCAGATTGGTTTACTTCTACATCCATCTCAGCTTGGTTCAGCTTGTTGATGTTTACAAAGTGTTTACTATGACCCAGTCGGTGCATTACTGCTTCCACAATAATCACAGCACCATCTACAATTAATCCGAAATCGAGCGCCCCCAAACTCATTAGGTTTCCGCTAACGCCAAATAGGTTCATCATAATCACTGCGAATAGCATCGCTAAGGGAATTACAGATGCAACTAATAAACCTGCGCGGAAATTTCCTAGAAATAGTACTAAAACAAACACAACGATCAACGCCCCTTCTAATAAATTTTGCTCAACAGTTCCAATGGCATTGTTAACCATTTTAGTTCTGTCTAGAAAAGGTTCTATCACAATTCCTTCAGGTAGTGTTTTTTGGATTTGTGCAATCCGCTCTTTTACACTCTTGATCACATCGCTACTATTCGCACCCTTTAGCATCATCACTACAGCTCCAGCAACCTCACCTTGATCATTATAGCACATAGCGCCAAAGCGTGTTGCATTACCAATTTTAATAGTGGCTACATCCCTTATGAACAAAGGGTTTCCACTAGTGTTTGATTTGATGGCGATGTTATTAATATCATCGATGCTTCCCAATAAACCCTCTGTACGGATATACAAAACGGTTGCGCCTTTTTCGATATAGGCTCCGCCCGTATTTTGGTTATTTGATTCTAGCGCTTTAAAGATGTCTGCGATCGTAATATTATAGGATAGCAATTTATTAGGATCAACCTCAATGGAATATTGTTTGAGTTTACCACCGAAACTGCTTACTTCTGCCACTCCTTTCACTCCAAGTAATTGTCTGCGAACAATCCAATCTTGAATAGTTCTAAGATCGGTTTCATTGAACTTGGTTTCGTATCCTGTTTTTGGTCGTACTACATATTGATAGATCTCCCCTAAACCTGTACTCACCGGGCCCAACTCAGGTGTGCCAATCCCTTGGGGGATAATAGCCTGGACCTTCTGCAATCTTTCGGCAACTTGTTGTCTGGCCCAATACACATCGGTATTATCATCGAAAACAATGGTAACGAGTGAAAGCCCGAATCTTGAAAAACTACGGATCTCTTTCAATCCAGAGATATTGTTATTGGCCTGTTCAATAGGAAATGTGATCAGTCGCTCAATATCTGTTGCCCCAAATGAAGGAGCAATGGTAATGACCTGTACTTGATTATTTGTGATATCAGGTACCGCATCAATAGGTAATTTGGTAAATTGGTAGCTACCGTATCCAATTAGGGTAATAATAAACAAACCAACGATCAGTTTATTTTTAATAGCAAATCCAATTATAGCATTTAGCATAATGGTCTTGTTTAGGAATAATAAATTAAAGGCTCTTGGAGTTACAAAAGCATAGCCCAACTGTTTTGCAACAATTGCATCAATATTATTTTAACACGACTTAGGAGGCTGCCAGATACTGGCTAAATAAGAGGGAAGTAATTCGTTATGGTCAATTGCTACTTTTTTATCGGCAACCAATTGAACAGGAACAGTAATTGAAAAATTTTGATTAAGGGGAACAAATTCGCTTGCCAAGATAAAAACAAAATCGCCCGAAGTTTTAAAGGGCAATTGCATGTCTTTCCTATAGTCTTTGTCTTTAGGACTACCATGCAGATAATGGATATCTAAGAACTTTAGGAAGCTGATATTATTGTCGGCCTGCCGATGTTCCACAAAATGTTTAAAGATCATCGGCATTTTCAATAGCTGATAGGCATCTGTGGTGGTTAACAGATAAATGCTTAAGAATAGTATGGCGATTGACTTTTTCAGAATTACAAAGGTACATAATTATTCAGAAGCTAATTAAAGCGAACAATCGTTAGGACATTTCATTTGCCTTGCACGATTAAAAACGAATTAAAATTCATTGATTACCATACAAATAAGAAAATAATGATATAAAACTTATTATATTTATTTACTGACTGTTGACGCTATATTGATACCCCCTAACTAACCGAATGAATAAAATACCTAGCCTAAATGGGTTGCGAGCCATAAGTATTATCATTGTTATCCTTTGTCATTATAAAATCAATGGCTTAATTGAAGAACCGGTATTCCCTTTTACATTATTTGATTTATTTTTTAGGGGCGGTTTTGGTGTGAATGTCTTTTTTGTGATCTCTGGTTTCTTAATTACTACTTTGTTAATTCTAGAAGAGAAAAAGACAAGTTTTATCGACTTAAGGAATTTTTACATTAGAAGGACGCTTCGGATTTTTCCTGCCTTTTACTTTTTATTAGTTGTCTATTATTTGATGCAATTGCTAGGCTATATTCAAATTCCGAATATGGCTTATTTCAGCGCTTTTACCTATACCAAATATATTTTCAAGGATGGCAAAGAATGGTATACTGGTCATGCCTGGTCATTAAGTATTGAAGAACATTTTTATTTGATTTGGCCAGTATTGTTCAAGGTTTTTAAGAAATACAGAAAGGTCATTCCTTGGGGGCTGATTTTAATGTCTATTTTATATGAGATTGTTCGCTTAAAAGATTTCCCTAATCAATATAATTTGAATTTAATAGCAAGGGCAGACTCTTTAGCAATTGGATGTTTGTTTGCCATCCATAAAAATGCGATCGTAAGTTATTTACAAACGAAATGGAATTTTGTAATTGCTATTTCGGTTGTATCAATCTTTTTGTTAAGTTATTTCGAAAACAATTTTCCGAGTAATTTGATAGCAGGAAAGTTCTTATATGTGTTCGGAGGAACAGATGGTACTCTTTCAAATTTTGCCATTTCTCTTTTAATGTTTTATTCGATTTATGGACCAAAAAACGGATGGTACTGGTTATTAAACTCTAAGCTTCTCAATTATATTGGTTTGTTAAGTTATAGTTTATATTTATGGCAGGAATTGTTCATTTATAAAACAGATCTGTTCATTAACAAAAATCCATACAACTTAATTTTTCTAATCTTAGCGGCATTATTCTCCTATTATATAATTGAAAAGCCGTTTCTAAAATTGAAGGATCGATTTATTTAGAAATACAATTTATATTTTAAAACGTTTTTGCAATCTCTTTATAGGTAGTTGGTAAAACTAATTGGAACCGGTTGTAAGTTGATGGAGAGATATTTTTCTTATCAAAAGGAACATAGCTTACATATTGTTTATTAGCACCTGCTATTCTTCCATATTTATATTCATAGGTGAACCAACCATCGGGTTGCAATTTTACTTCTTTCAAATTTTTATTAGGGATAGTAATAAAAAATTGATTTTTATTCTTCCCAATATTATTAGTTAACTGGTTCGTTCTTAAAGCAATAAATGCTTCTTTAGCAGTCTCTACAGCTGGATCAATCAATTCAACATGCGCTGCTAAACAAGATCTATATCGATACGCGTTATTTGATTTGTAATTATAAAGTTCTTTAAGTACTTGTGCAATGGTATCTCTCATATAAGGATAATGGGTACAGCCCAATATCAGCGTATTCATAGGTTTCTCAGTTTTTTGTTGCAACATTTTCTCGAGCAAACTAACCAGGTGGTATCTCACATAGTTTGAAGGAGCATTCAATTGCATATCTAAACAACTTCCCTTATCATCATATTCACATAAAAGGTTGTTATTTGTTCTATCAAATTTATAGGCCGACAACAAAGTAGTATCAATTATATAGACACTATTTTTTAAGGAAGGGCCTTTATATTCAGCCCTCGCTTTTGTAAGGGTATCTACAAAATAACTCCAATCATGATCAATACTTTCTGCTAAGCCAGCTCCACCCTGACTAATAATAGACAACTCAGACATTCCTTTGGTCTTAGACATTAATTGCAAAGTTCTTGGATAACCATTAGAAGCAACGGTACCTGCAGTTGCAAACACACCAATTGTTCCTATTCCATTTCTCTGTTGGTATTCAAGCGCCGCTTTTGAACCCGCGTCGATCACACCAAGAACAGGAACAGTATAACCTTCTTGCGTTAATTTTTTTCTGATGTCTTCTAAGGCATAAGCTGTTGCCGTATTACAAGCTAAAACAATCATTTTTACATCAGGCTTGTATTCAAACTTTTGCAAAAAGTAAGCCATATTTTTAAAAATATGTTCCTTCAACAAATCCGTCTTTTTTTCAGCCGCATAATTACCATAAGGCATATTTGCCTGATCAGCTAAATATTGAAAATATTCGGAACTAAAATCGGGTTTACCATCTGCACCAGGCATCCCAGTAGTATTATTAAACGTATCTAAGGTTAACATCGCTTCCAGAATAGTTAAGCCACCTGTACCTGAATCAAATACACCAATTGGCAAAGATTTTTTTAAAACAGATCCTTTTTGTGAATTAGCAAAAGATCCAATCACTAGAGCCACAGCCAATAGATAAAAACGATATTTCATACTCCTACAATTTGAGGCAAGTTAAACTAGTTTTGAAAAATAAAATTCAAATCCGTGTATTATAATAAAAAGTTGTGACAAGTAGGTACCACTTATTTAATCTTAAACATTTTTTTTGCGATCCAACCTTTCATACGATGCATCGGATTAAAATCTGTAAATGTTAAGCTCTCAAGATCATCAGGCCAATTTGTTAATAGCTCATAACCGGTTTTTGTGAGGTGCACAGTATCAGAATGTCTAAAACCACCAACCCCTTCTACATATATTCCAGGTTCGATACTGATAACCATATTCTCTTTCAGAATGGTACCATCACCTTCAGCAATAAATGGCCCCTCGTGGTTATTTAAACCTATACCATGTCCTGATCGATGCATTCTACTATTTTGCAATCCTTCTTTTTCTAAAAAGTTATTGGCAACCTGGTCAACTTCTTCGCCACTAATTCCTTCACGAAGAACAGCATAACATCTCTTTCGTACTTCGAGCATAAGATTGAACAATTCTTTTTCTTGCTGATTTGGCTTTCTGGTAAAGAAAGTTCTTTCTAATTCAGCAGCGTAACCATTTACACGCAAAAACGATAAACTAATATGTGAACCACTATCAAGTTTATCTCCGATTACTGGTATTCCATGTGGTTGATGTGAAATTCTACTTGGCCAAACAGCAACCAATACATTACTAGATAAATAATCAAACTCGGTATCCCTAATAATTGCCTTTTGAATGTCTTTGCCAATACCCAACACTTCTAATTCAGTCATACCATAATAACAACTTGACTTTAATTAAGACATTGCCCTCTCGCAATATTTTGCAGCAATGCGAATCAATTCAATTTCGGTTGTTGATTTTATCCATCGTTGTTGATCCAATAGATCGCATTTCGATATTGAATAATTTTTTTCTTGTAGCAGTTCTGCAATTTCAAATGGAGATTTACTTTCTAGTCCTATCTGATTATTTTTTTCAAGAAAAGGCATTAATACATCAGACCAACGTTCGCCAATTTTTGCAGGGTATTCTGAATATGATACTAATGCATCAATATTCTTTACATGCGACAAATGTGCAAGTTCCATTTTAGGAACAATAAAAATTATTCTATCACTCCATACAACTAGTATGAATAATCGTTCTAAACTTTTATAAGAAAGGCCGGTTAAATAATAAATGCTTTCTTCTTCTGTAATTATAAAAACACCAATAGAAGATGATCTAATAGCATCTTGCAAAATCCTTTTCCGTAAATCGTATTCTGTATTTTCGATTTTCATGGATTAAATATTGATTATAACTAAATCTATTTCATTTTTAAGATAGTAAGGAACAAATTGTTTATTTATGGGAAATAGATAAAATAGCTATTGATTATAACGATAACACAGCTTGGGTATTTGTTGAAGGAAGGATGGTTGTGACTTGGGATTCCGGGGAAACCCATAAAACACCCTATCGTTTTACAGGAATTATGGTTAAGAAAAAAGGTGTTTGGAAATGGAGATTATTTGATGGTTCTATACCTAGAGGCGAATAGTTTTTTTTAGTTCAAACAAGTGAGACTGAAATTCAACATATTATAATCAAAAGTTGTGGCCTCGTCAGTTAATCTTTTCGTTATAATAAGTGTTTTCTAATCCCTTATACTCACTCAAGTCCCTTAAAATAGGGTTTTCTGTTACTAGGTATTACTTACTAATAATTATGTTTTTTATTAAGACTGTACCCCAAACTGTACCCCTGTATAGCTTCGGTACTTAAACCTAGTAACATGGCTAAAATAAACTTT
>JAPLEO010000113.1 GCA_026391125.1 Bacteroidota bacterium | reverse complement strand
TCGGCTATAGTCCGCGCGTAATTCATTCCGGCCGCTTGGTGAATAATGAAATGGGGAAATTTATTGCAGAAAAAACAGTGAAGGCTTTATTGCAAGCAGGCAAAAATAGTTCGAAGTGTAAAGTGTTGGTCCTAGGCTGCACCTTCAAAGAAAACATCGGCGACACCCGCAATTCTAAAGTGTTTGATATAGTTAAAGAATTGCAAGACTATGCTGCTTCTGTCACCCTCGTTGATCCAATGGTTAATGCAAATGCATACAATCCAACTACCTTAGAAATCATCCCAACTATTCCAGTTGCCGCCCAATATGACGCTATCATTCTTGCAGTTAAACACGATGCATTTAAGGAATTGGATCTCGCAAAACTAGTCAGCCATTCGGCCTCTAATGAATTGTATCTCTTTGATGTAAAAGCTTTTTACGATCAACAAGAAGCTCTGGAAGTTTGTAAATTTTATTGGAGGCTTTAGTTATTTCAAGCTTACCCTTTAAAAGGATGCTGATCATTTCCATAGCTATTTCTCTCACGAATATTCCCATCTTTCCCATGTACTATTAACTCACTACTATTATTTTTCGCGACACCACGTGCAAAGTTAATTGCATCGGATTGCTTAGTTGTAATAACAGTAACTCTACCTGCACCCTCTGCTTTAACAGCCCAACCATTTCCTAATGGTACTACATGTTGATTTTTACTAGCCATATTCAAAGTATTTGTTCAAAATTAATCATAATAATTCTTTTACCACAACTCTAACATTTTTTATGAATTCAACGGATCTTTGCTTTTTAATTATATCATAAATATATCTTATTTCAGGGTTCCACTTTTTAATATAGTTCCATTCAGTTAAAAAATTTGATTCTATACTTAATTGTTCACCTGAATATCGTAAAAGCACAGTTAAATTATGATGCCTTATATCTCTCAATTCTTTTATTGTACCTCTAAGCAAGGTTTTACTTGTATCAGAATAGTACAATGTAAACTCAGCAAGCGTTTCAGGAAATCCATTAGTAAATTTCATAATTCTACAAATTCGGAGCTTTAATGCTAATTCTACCGCATAGCCTGACAAATAAATAGCCGAGGAATATCTTCGATTATTTAATAAAGCTCGTGCATCATCTAGGCGGCGTTTTATTAATGATTTCAAAACCGATTTTGGTATCATGAACTCTTTAATTTAATCATTATAAACAAGATATAAATAATAAAACAATTTAGATTCAAATATGCATTCATTAACGCTTAGATTTATCTAAAAAAATTTCACATCTTTATAATTGATAAAAATCATACTTATGTGAAATAAGGTGTAAATTAGCTTATATGATTATCTTCTTAGACATAGATGGAGTAATGGTTCCAGCCAAAGGTTGGAAAGTTCCGGAACTTTTAAATGATGGGTTTCCAGCATTTAGCAGTAAGGCAATTAATGTGCTTCAGAGTTTAATTTCTGTTGAAACCACTTTGATCCTAACGACCTCACATAAATCAAATTATTCGATAAATGAATGGCTTGAGATTTTTAAAAAAAGAGGTATTGAAATAGAAAATATAAAGTCCCTAGAAAATAATAACACAACAAATCGAAATAGGAAAGATGAAATTTTAAATTGGTTTAGTACCAATGAAATTAATGAGGACTATATCATAATTGATGATGATACTTCTTTAAACTCACTTCCGAAATATCTAAAAGACCATTTGTTATTAACTAGCCCTTTAATTGGACTAACTGATGAGCATTTGGCTATTATAAAAGGTATTATTTCTAGCAATTCTAACCAAAAAAATATTATTCAACTAGTCGAGGATCTTGATAACACATTACCCATTGCAGATGGAGATCTTAAAGATGTTTACTATAAAGAAAACGCTAAAAAGTATGGCTTCTAAAGTGTTTTTTGAAAGGAGATTTCAGAATAATTTCTGAAAGTCACATATTCATTTTTAATTAAGGAAAGTATTTATAAATCTCTTTTCGACCTAAAATTCGAACCAATTCGATTGTTCCGTTTTCAAAAATAAGTCCAATCCTATATTCACCCATCCTGATACGATAGGCATTTTTAAAGCCAGTTAGCTTTTTGCATGAAGTTAATTCTGAAAGTTTCTCTACTCGTGATAAATTATCAAGGACCTTCCCTAACAAGGTCTGAGCCGTAACAGGAAGCTTGAGAGCATCTTTCTCAAATGACCTACGGATCTCTATGTTCACTTTGCCTGTTTTAAACGCTTCAAGAAAAGTGCTTTCTCGGTATTTGTAAGTAATGCAGTTTTTCTTCCTTTTTGCATAGCAATAACTAATGCTTCATTTTCTTCGGCTTCAGAATGAAAACCGATATTTAGGCTGCTCAAAAATGCCCTTACTACTTTTTCCTGTTGTTTATTGCGGGGATTAATTATAAGTGCCATAGAACGAATTTAAGATTTTTCAATACCTTATCAATATTTTTTTCCTCACTCCTCACTTCTCACTCCTCACTTTTAATAGGCAATTCGCATAAGCAACAAGGCCTTCTTCTCTACCTACAAAACCCAATTTTTCAGTAGTGGTTGCTTTGATAGAAACATCTTTAATAGTAACCCCTAAAATAGTTGCAATGGTCTGCTGCATTTGGGGTACGTAGGGTTTGATCTTGGGTGCTTCAAGGCAAAGTGTGGCGTCTACATTAACCACTTGATAGCCTTCATTGGCAATGAGTTCGGCTGTGCGTTTGAGCAGAATTTTGCTATCTATATTCTTGAATTCGGCATTGGTGTCGGGGAAATGAAAACCGATATCGCCTAAAGCAAGCGCCCCTAGAATGCTATCGCAGATAGCGTGGAGTAAAACATCGGCATCTGAATGACCCAGCGCCCCCTTCGTATGCGGGATCTTTACACCACCCAGCCAGAGATCTCTGCCCTCTACTAATTGATGAAAGTCTGTGCCTTGGCCTATTCTGTACATGGTCGTGTCTTTTTGTCCATCTTAGATGCTCCCTCAGACTGAAGTCTGAGGTTAACGTAGTCCTATTGAAGTTCTTCCTCACCCCTCACTCCTCACTCCTCACTTTCTTCTTCTTCCACTCCTCACTCCTCACTCCTCACTTCTCACTTTCTTCTTCTTCCACTCCTCACTCCTCACTTTCTTCTTCTTCCACTCCACACTTCATCTTCTTCTCCTCTCTTTACTTATATTTTCTTCTTATACTGAAATCTTAAATTTTATGCTTTATATTATTCTGGAAAGATGCTGGTATTGATTTGTTTGAATAATTTCCCTAACTGCCTCAATTGGTAATTCTTTTATCATTTTAATAAATGCGTTTTTTAACTTGGGGAGTTCATTTTTAACTACATCAAAGAGAATTTCAGGGTCTATCCCCCTGTAATCATGTGCCAACACATTTCTCATATCTACAATATTCTGCCATTGAATATCCTGTTGTGTTTGTAATAATTTTAAATCAATCTTTTTTGTTTCTTCAGCAATAGCAATTAATAACGTAATTGTTCCATTAAAATTCAATTGATTATTTGCTTGCAATAAAGAAATTGCATTAGAGTAGTTAGAAGTATAAATGGTTATTTTTTCAATTGCTGAAATAGCGGATACAATGTATAATATATTTTTATTATTATACATATACCACATCGTTTTTGGCAGTTAACCAAACCACTTCATTGATGTACTTTTTATTTACCAAATCAATTTTTAAGTGCGTAATTTGATTTAACTCTTTCTGCAAACTTAAAAAACTATGCAAATTCAAATAAGTGTTGGGCAAAGTTTCGTAGACAAGATCTAAATCACTAGTGGGTGTTTCTTCTCCTCTACTATAAGAACCAAACACTCCCAATGATTGAATTGGATATTTTGCCTTAAGAGAGGGCATAGTATCTTGGAGTGTTTGAAAAATCTGGTTCACATTAAATTATTTTAAAACTTCAACGAAGTTATAATAAGATTCGTAAAAATTTACTCCTCACTTTTTCCCTCAGACTGAAGTCTGAGGTTAACGTAGTCCTATTGAAGTTCTTCCTCACCCCTCACCCCTCACTTCTCACTTTCTTCTTCTTCCACTCTTCACTCTTCACTTTTATCTCTTCACTTCTTTTTCCTCCTCTCTTCACTCTTATCTTTTATCTTTTATCTAATTTTCGTTAGAGCCAAGATTAAAAATGATCCCGAAACGGACCGTATTAGAAAGTGGGTTACGGGTTACTCCTGAACCCGAAGGAACCAAATATGAAATATTTATGCCCAACGAAGGCAGATTGAAACCTGCTCCTACTGAAAAGTATTTACGGTTGCCGCGGGTTTTGTCTTCGTAGAAATATCCCCCGCGGAAAAAGAACTGATCATTATACGCATATTCCATGCCTAGACTTGCCTGAAAACTGCTCACAATGCTGGTTCCATCGTTAAAAGATTTTAGCCAGCTGCTTACTACGCCAGTGTTGCGATAGGTTGCCAACGCAGCCGAATCGGCACTGTAAATACCCGTTGCTTTTGGTGCGATGGGCACTAATAATTTATTTAGATCCAATCCAAAACTGATCTTATTGCTCTCGTTGATCACGTGGATATACGCCAAACCAACACCTAGATTGGCTGGAATGAAATCCTTGTTATTCGCATCATTCGTATACCCAATTTTGGATCCCAAATTCGATAAAGTAATACCCCAGTTCAATCCACTGCTCTGCTCATCGGCCATCCCGTGATAATACAACGAAACATCCGCCGCTACTGAGTTTCCGGCCTTATATACCACACCAGTTCCTACATCGCCCGTCACCAATCTTGAATTAATATAACGAAGGGCTCCACCAATACTTAAGTTATCACCGATCTTACGCGTATAACCAAAATCGATCGCAAACTCACTGGGTTTTACAGAGTTCAAAAGATTACCTGAATTATCAGTCAACTGAATATTTCCCAAACTAAAATAACGCAACGATGATGAGATCGCAGACTCTTCATCCAACTTGTAATATCCCGCCATACTGGCTAAATACACATCTGTCAAACCCAGGTCTTTTAACCATGGTGTATAATTCAGTGCGATACTGGAACTCTTTGTTGTGAAGGGGATCTTCGCCAAATTCCAAAATCCGCTGTTCGCGTCTGGCATGGTGGCAATGGCTGCATCGCCCATTCCGCCGGCACGCGCATCGGGTGAGATCCGCAAGAAAGGTACTGCTGTACTTACGATATTAATGGAATCTGCTTGCGCTAATAGTGAACCGCTGATAGCAATAAAAGCTACAACTACCAATAGCTTGCGATAGATGGATAAATGCATAATCTGAATGATTTTACAATCTGGGTTACTTATTTAAACGATAAAAATTTAAAAAAAGTGTAGAGATTTAAATCATTCAAGGGTTTTAGAATACGAATAATTGTTTGGCTTCCACAAAGGAGCTGTTATGCAAACTTACTTTAATACGGTAAATATAAAGCCCTTTTTCGAGTTTTCGATGATTTTCATCCCTTCCATCCCAAGGAATCTGAATATTTCTGGTGCCGCCAGTATTCACCGTTTGATTGATCCGCTTCACCAACTGTCCCCGCTCTGTAAAAATGGCGATCTCTACCCCCAAATTGGTATTGGGCTGGTTATGCTCAAATGAAAAATGGGTTGTTTCCGTAAAAGGATTCGGATAATTCATCACTTTGGTTACCTGCAGGTTCTCTTGCTTGGCCACCCAAAAATGTAAAATCATTTCACTGGAATTATTTGCCACATCCCATACTTTGATCTTGATCTCATGCATTCCCGCCGCCATCGTAGGCAATGGAAAATTCACCGTTCCTTCCTGATAGCTATCAAGCAGGGCCGTATAAAAATTATTGAGGACCAACACATTTCGCTCATTGCCATCGATCACCGCCGTCATGTCGTGCCCAATGGCCGCACCCGATGTGCTGATCCCTGATACATCGTATAAATGCAGGAGCAGGATGGGATTTTCGCTGGTGAGTCCGCCGTCTTTAAAATTTTCATCGTTGAGATAGGCTTTGATCTGTGGACCACTCGTATCCTTCAAAGCAGTGGCCAATCCGGATATATAAAAACTGGTATCAGCCCCCGCAGCATCCTTCAAACCATTGGTGGCATACAAACTGATCTTCGATTTTCCTGGTTGGTAATTGATGTCTTTCGGCATAATAAAACTAAATTGAAAAGCGCCATTTTTTACCGTGGCCCTTCCTTTATATAAGACACTATTCTGCACAGCAAAACTAGTTACGATACTCGCAGGATCGTTGCCCAAAGTTTTTTGTTGCTGCGCTTTATCGTACACCGTTGGATAAACGATGCCGTTAAAATTGTTGATGGGATTACCCAATCCATCTGTTACAATGCCACTCAATTGATAATTGCCCAATGCTTGCAAACTATCGTTTCCAGTGATGGGTTTGCCATTAATTTGCATGAGTTTTAAATGATAAGTTGGGATGGCTAATCGCATAGCAGGATCGCCGAGCAAACAAAATTTTCGATTATTGAATACGTCCCCAAAGCCTTGGTAGCTGGCGTTCTTAGCCTGTTGCGTTGCTTCGCCCAGTGTTAACCAATTACCCTGCGCATTGGGTTGTAACGCGATGCGCAAATAATTATCGTTCATGATACGATTACTATACGCATATACTACACGCGTGGTGGTCATTAATGCAATCGCACCATTTTGATTATTAAATAACAAACTGTTTCCGAGTGATGATTTTGATGGATCATCATAGGGAGCAAAATCGCAACTGGCTGTGATAAATAACGGTAATTTATTCGGATTATTAAATCGCGCAATTTCTGTTTCTGTGAGTACCGATTCTTCCGCGAGTCGTTGATAACTTCCATGACCCGTATAATTCACGATCAGATTGCCATTAAAAACTTCGTTTACAATAGCATCATTTACTGCAGGATATCTGGCGCCGCCACTGCTACTAACTAATGGATATGCATCGAGATAAATTTTATCGCTTTGCAAAGCTGGATTCACGGATGCTGCTGTTTGTACCAGCGATTCCGCGTCGTTGAGATGCAGGTTATTGTCTTTATCATCGGCCACAAAAACGGTTTGTGTGCGCCAGGCGCCGAGGCTGGCAGTATCGGCATAATGGATGATCTTATCAACCATCGTTTTTGCTTCGGTGGCATTGTGTGCTGGGATGCGACCAACACCAAGATCTAGCAAACCAGCGGGGGACACGAAATTGATATCATCCCCATCGTCGAGTAGGGCAAAATAATCGTCGGTCACGTGGCTTAACAAAGGATCAAGGCTATTCACGGTTTCGTAAACGGGCACCAGATTGGTATTGCCTGCTACGCGATTTTTATAATCGTAGGTACCATTTCCCATGAGTAATAAAAACCTCGGTTTTTTGCTCCCCGTTTTATTGGCCTGATCGAAGTACATTTTTACAAAATCTCTAATGGCAGTAGGATCAGGATTGCCACTAGCAAATTCCTGATAGATCTGATTGGTGGGTGCGATCACGGTTTGATAGCCATCTTGCTGCAAGTGAAAGGCCGCTAAACGATTGGCTTCGCTGATAAGGGATGGATGCGAAATGATCAAAAAGTCGGCTCCCGAACCCACCTGATGCAGATCTTGGTTGGCAATTTTGCCTATCACTATCGGCGCCGATAAATTACTCCGATCGAAGGCCACATATTCTTTGAGCTGATCTGCTTTGTTTTGAAAGGTTAGGGTGCCGCCGCCAGTTCCTCCAGTACCACCACCTGTTCCACCACCACCCGTTCCACCGCCTGAGCCGCCACCAGTGCCGCCAGCAAAAACTGCGCCACCCATCATTGCCGGCACCATAGGATTGGTAATATCCCAAATGACAGTATTAACGGTGGCATTATTGATGATATAGGCATCTCCTCCGGGTAATGGCAGGGTTGGTTTATTGGTCCAATTGCGAAAGAACAAAGGCTTAGTTCCATCCATCTGCAAAGCAGCATCGCCCTGCATTTCAAGCCAGTTAAGCCATCCTTGTGCGGCTGAATTGCCTGGCTGAAAATCGTATTGTAGGGTAATTGATCGAGTAGTTGTGTTTGCGGGAATAGTAATGGCGCTTCCCAAGGCCGCACTGCTGCCGCCTGATCCTCCGCCAGTTCCGCCTCCAGACCCTCCACCAGTTCCACCCCCTGAGCCACCTCCGGACCCTCCGCCAGTTCCCCCACTACCTCCTAATCCGCCCATATTATCGGCATCCATCGCGAAGGCATCTAAAAAATAGCCCGAAACCCCGGGAACCGAAATATTTGGAACAGTTTGTGAGGCCACTGAAACCCTAAATCCACTTGATGCCGCAACAGTTCTAGCCGCCACAGCAGTTCTAAAATAAGTGGTTGCGCCTGCTGCCGAAGCGGGCCAGTTCAGCGTAAAGTTTTTAGTGAGCGTGCCAACCCCACTGGTGCTGAAAGATTCGCCGTACCACTGTTTGCCGCTATTTAATAAGTTGGATAGGTCGCTTTCGATGAATTGGTGTTCTTGGTAACTGGTAACCTTTCGATTGGTTTGGCCGGTTACCGCGGGTTGCGTCGTTATACGTTTGGCTGGTCCTACGATGCCCCCACCAGTTCCCGCTGCGGTCACGGTAATAAAATAAAAAGCAGTATCCGAATACAAATTCTTGACGTGTGTGAAACGCTGATTGGCACTGTCTTTGAGCCATTGGTGCGGTCCGGCTGCATAAAAGATCAGGTAATCCGATCCGCTAAAAATGCCATCACCCCCATCCACTACTTCCATCGCGTTTTCGATCAGATCATCGACCCTAGCTGCCGCATTCGATTCGGGCAACATCGCGCCGCCATTACCAAACAATCGGATGGAGGAAGAATTAATTTGTCCGCTCACAAGCCCCATCCCCGCCAAAGTAGCTGCATCGATCTTGTACATCCCCTCTCCCAAAACCCCAATTTTTGCCCAATTGCCCGTAGCCAACACCGAATGATCCGCATAAGTTCGCTGCGCCCTACCAGCGTAAGCCAGCAGTAGAAACAGAATAATTATGATGTGGCGGTTTTTCACTTATACAAATATACTGTTGTGCGAATTTTAACTGTTATCCACTTAAATATAGAATAAAACTTATTTTCCTTAATTTCGGAATAGAAAGCTTAGTACTATGTTAATTGAAAGAACAAACAAAGAAGTTATTATTAGGCTCCCATCATATGTAAATACTGATGGGCTTCAAAGTTTAATTGATTTTCTGACTTATAAAGAAGCAACAGCGAAATCAAAAGCAACACAATCTAAAGTTGACAAATTGGCTATTGAATCTAAAACAGGTTGGTACAAAAAAAATAGAAGCCGCCTTGTGAAATGAAAATCGTTATAGATACCAATATTATTTTCAGTGCCCTACTGAATACTAACAGTTCTATTGGTGATTTAATTTTTAATTCTGATAAACATTTTGAGTTTTATAGTTGCAGTTATATGCGTTTTGAAATTAAAAAGCATTGGGATAAGCTCAAGAAAATATCTAAACTTACTGACTTACAGCTTCAGGAATCTTACAATCTGGTTATTTCTAAAATTATTTTTATAAACGAAGAAATCATTCCATCTGAAACCTGGATTATAGCTGAAACAATAACAAAAAATATAGATGTTGATGATACAGATTTTGTTGCTTTAACAAAATTCCTAAGAGCTTCACTTTGGACCGGAGATAAAATTCTTTATAACGGGCTAAAAGACAAAAAATTTAAGGGGTTAATGAATACTGCAGAATTATTAGAACTCCGAAAAATTAAAGAACTTAAATAATATAGCCAATACTATAAATGTATTTTATGTTAAAACCAATAAAAAATAACGAACAATACGAGGAAGCCCTTGAACGCATTTACTCAATCATGCAAAAGAACGTTCAGCCTGAATCTAAACAATCAGACGAGCTGGAAGTATTATCGATTTTGGTGAAAGAATATGAAAATGAGTATTATCCCATACCAAAACCCAATCCTTTGGAAGCCATCAAATTTAGACTCGAACAAGTGAATATGACTGAGGCTGATTTAGCGGTAATTTTAGGTTATCGCTCTAGAAAGTCAGAAATTCTTTCGGGCAAAAGGAAATTAAGTTTAGCTATGATACGCAGATTGAACGATGTTTTGAATATTCCAGCAGAGGCACTGATTCAGGCTTACTAGTGAAAAAGTCCTATTTTGACTTAATATTAAGTTTTCGCTAACAGAACCAATCTATCCAATTTTGCGTATCATAAATAGAAATCTTCTATATTCGCATAGACGTAAATAAGCAAGATCTGATAAAACTCTACTTCAAACTCAATCTTTTATAATGCAGTTATTGAAAACAACCAGAAACTTGGTTTTGCTTTTGGCCGTCTTGGGTTCATTTGCCTCTTGCAGTATTTTCAAGAAAAAATCTGTGAAGTCTACGGCTACAGGTTGGAGTTACAATGATAAAGATCAGGGTAATTTCTACGTCGCTAAACCAAAAGACATTAAAGCAGCACCCGGATTAATATTTGTACAGGGTGGTACTTTCTCAATGGGCGCAACACAAG
The DNA here is from genome assembly GCA_026391125.1 of Bacteroidota bacterium. Lineage (GTDB taxonomy): Bacteria > Bacteroidota > Bacteroidia > Chitinophagales > Chitinophagaceae > Sediminibacterium. The sequence continues at coordinate 4,596 of JAPLEO010000113.1, read as the reverse complement.
AAGATGTGATGGGCGACTGGAATAACACTCCCCGCCGCGTTACCGTTGCTTCCTTCTTTATCGATAAAACAGAAGTCGCCAACGTGCACTACCGCGAATACCTCTACTGGTTAGAGAATGTATTTGGCGGCGCGGGTATGGACTCAGTTGTTGAACAAGCCCTTCCAGACAGTCTTGTTTGGAGAAGTGAATTGGCTTTCAACGAACCTTATGTAGAATATTATTTCCGCCATCCTTCTTATAATTATTATCCAGTAGTTGGTGTGTCTTGGAAACAAGCTACCGATTTCTGTATCTGGCGTACCGACCGTGTGAATGAGCTAAACCTCATGAACAAGGGCTTTTTAGACAAACGTACTCAGATCAAAAAAGAATTGAACGGAGCTGGACAAGATAATTTCAATACCAAGGCTTACCTGATGGGCGAGTACCAAGCAGTGCCTGGTAAAGAAGTAACATCCAAAAGCAATCCACTGAAAGATGCACAAGGCCGTCCGCGTACCACGGTGAAAATTGAAGATGGTATGACCCATCCCGATTATCGCCTACCTACAGAAGCTGAGTGGGAATATGCCGCTTACGGTTATATGATGGAAAATCCACAGCGCAAGAAATCTGCAAAAGCTCGTGGTGAAGAAGTGGTTGCCAACAAACAAGTTTACTCTTGGAAAAACCAAGGATTTGATAATATACGTTACACTACCAAAAGCTCTTTCCAAGGTGCTTTCTTAGCCAACTTTAAACGTGGCTCTGGAGATAACATGGGAGTTGCTGGTGGATTGAACGATAACGCTGCGATCCCTGCAGAAGTTAATTCTTTCATGCCGAATGGATTTGGTATCTATAACATGAGTGGTAACGTAAGTGAGTGGGTGTCTGACGTGTATCGTCCGCTTACCAGCACTGATGGTGATGACTTCAACATCTATCGTGGTAACGTGTTCAAACAAGTTGACAAGAGTGGTGGTGAAGGTAATTTAAGAGACGACAAAGGCCGTATCAAAATGATCGCTGAGTCTGACTCTTCACTGAGACACAGAAGAAATTATCAGCATGCAAATGCCATGAATTTCAACGATGGTGATAGTACTAGTGGCGCATCTTATGGATATGGCGTTACTTCTTTGATATCTGACAAAGCAAGGGTTTTTAAAGGTGGTAGCTGGGATGATAGAGCTTACTGGTTAAGTCCGGGTACGCGTCGTCACCTAGAAGAAGATCAAAGTACAAGATCATTAGGATTCCGTTGTGCGATGAGTCACTATGGAAGTGCAGAAGGTTTGAGTACAAAAAATCAAACCGGAACTTTCTTCCCACCGAGAAGAAATAAGCGTTAAAGGAAAAGGAAAGATAGCGTAAGAAGAAGCCACTCACTAAATCGAGTGGCTTTTTCTATAGGAAATGAAATTAAGTGAAGAGACAAGTAAGAAGTGAAGAGATAAAAGATAAAAGTGAAGAGAGGAGATAAAGCGGTTAAGTTTAGGGTTAACTCTTATCTCACGATTTTCCTCTCCTCTCTTATCTTTTATCTCTTATCTTTTATCTTAATTCCAATTAATAAACCAGATTATTTTACAGATATGAAAGTCTTGTGTAGCACGTTCCTCCTCTTCCTGTCTGTGATTGCGAATGCACAACAGCATTATACTTGGGACGCCAAGGTGCAAGCGGTTTATGACGCGGCTACCTCTTTTAAAATTAATGAAGCAAGAAGATTAAGTGCGATAGAAAAGAAAACGGATCCGAATAATTTATGCTTGCAATTATTAGATGGTTATGCTGATCTGTATCAGTTATTTTTTAATGAGAGTAGTGCTGATTATAATTCCGTGTATCCCCAATTTGATCAACGAATCGACCTGATCAAATCTGGTCCATCCAATACGCCTTTTTACAAATACAGCTTGGCTGTTTTAAATTTTCAAAAAGCTATCATCGCCATCCGTTTTAATAAAAATTGGGATGCAGCATTTGCCTTTCGAAAATCTTATGTACTGCTAAAAGAAAACAGTAATAACTATCCAAAGTTTACGCCCAATAATTTCTACTTTGGCGTACTCACTTCTGTAATAGGTGCAGTTCCATCTAACTACCAATGGATCTTGAACTTTATTGGTATGAAGGGCGATATTCAGAAAGGAAACACATTGGTGCTGAATTATATTTATGCGAAAGATGCTTATGCCAATATGGTTAAAAATGAAGCGCTCTTGGCATATCCTTATCTGGTACTGAATCTGGAAGGAAATAAAAAAAAGGCGATTGAATTTATTGAGAGAACGAATTACGACCTCAAGAAAAATCATTTGCACGCTTATATGGCTACCAATATTTATCTCAATAATCAACAGCCAAAAAAAGCCTGGATCATTTCGAATAATATTGAAAGATCGAATGATTATTTAAATATGCCCTTTTGGAATTATGAGCGAGGATATATCTGTTTAAACCAACTACAACTAGAAAATGCCAAGCAGGAATACCTAGAATTTGTACAAAATTTCAAAGGCAGTTATTATATCAAAGACGCTTACGAAAAACTGAGCTGGATCGCTTATTTACAAAGTGATATGCCGAAGGCGGAACAATATCGACAAAAAGTAATTGCACTAGGAAATGAAAGTGCTGATGCAGATAAGTTGGCTTTAGAGAATGCGAAAAGCAGGGCCTGGCCGAATGCTACTTTATTAAAAGCCCGTTTACTAAGTGATGGAGGTATGCAAATACAATCCCTCGATATTTTAAAAGCCACCACCATTCAAAACTTTTCATTGCTGGAAGATAAGACCGAATACTTGTATCGTTTTGCCCGCGATTATGATCTGATGGAAGATAAAGATCAGGCGATGAGATACTATATGGCTACCATTGATATGGGGAAAAATTTGAAGGAGTATTTCGCAGCTCGTTCAGCCCTGCAAATGGGTCTGATCTATGAGGAAAGAAAGGACTTTACCAATGCCGTAAAATCGTTTCATGCTTGTATCAATATGAAGAATAAAGCCTTTAAAAATTCGCTCGATCAGAAAGCAAAAGCTGGACTGCTCAGATGCGAAAAATAAACAGTGGTAATAATCAGATAAAGTCAATACCAACATCTATTCCTAACTTTACTTTTACAAAAAACAATTTTGTGCAGATAGCCGACCTCTACAAGATCTTCCAACAATTCCCAAGCATTCAAACCGATACCCGTAAAGTGCAAAAGGGTGATTTATTTTTTGCGCTAAAAGGTCCGAATTTTAATGGCAACCTCTTTGCTACTGATGCATTGAATAAAGGTGCTGCTTATGCTGTGGTGGATGAAGCACAGGAAGATGCTACCGGCAGATTAATTTTTGTGGAAGATGTATTAACCACTTTGCAAGATCTAGCAAAGTATCACCGCGAAACATTTCAGATCCCTTTCATTGCCATTACGGGCAGCAACGGAAAAACTACTACCAAAGAATTGGTTTCAACTGTGCTGGCTACTCATTTTAAAACTGCCACTACGGAAGGAAATTTGAATAATCATATCGGTGTGCCATTAACCATTTTAAAGATCAAGGCAACTACTGAAATAGCCGTGATTGAAATGGGTGCGAATCACCAAAAAGAAATTGAAAGTTATTGTAAGTATACCGAGCCTACGCATGGCATCATTGCCAATTGTGGCAAAGCGCATTTGGAAGGATTTGGCGGTGTAGAAGGCGTACGTAAAGGCAAGGGTGAGCTTTATGATTACTTAAGGGCGCACGATGGAATGGCCTTCTTATTTAACGACTACGATTACTTGATTGAGATGAGTAAGGGCATTCAAAAGATTTTTCAATACAGCACCACCGATGGTAATGTAGTTGGAACTATTGAAAGTAGTGAGCCCTATCTTTCAGTTGCTTTAAACAAAGGCTTTACTCCTACTACCATCGATACTTCACTCGTTGGAGAATATAATTTACCGAATGTATTATGCGCTGTTGCAGTTGGAAAATATTTCAATGTACCAGAAGCAAAGATCGTTGCGGCTTTAGAAAAATATCAACCCACTAATAGTCGCTCACAATTAATGCATTTAGGCAGTAACCATATTATTCTAGATGCGTATAATGCCAACCCAACCAGTATGAAAGCGGCGATCGAAAACTTCGCAAAAATGCAGGTTACTAAAAAGGTTTTGATGCTAGGTGGCATGATGGAACTTGGACCAGAGAGCATACAAGAGCACGAAGCAATTGTTGCGTTGATCAAATCTTATCAATGGGATGCAGTTGTGTTAGTGGGTGGTGATTTTGCAAAAATAAAAATGGATTTTACCTATCTCAATAATTCAACTGAAGCAAGGGAATGGTATCAACAACAGGGCTTTGAAAATACGTATTGCTTAGTGAAAGGATCGCGCAGTATGCAAATGGAAAAAATCATTCAATAGATTATGGAAAACATCAGCACTATATTTTCGCAATTAGAACCAGCATTATTAGAAGAGATCACCGCGAATGGTGTTGTCAAAACTTTTCCAGCTGGTGAAACCTTGATGCGTACTGGTCAGTTTATCAAGAGCACCATGTTAATTTTGGAAGGCTCAGTAAAAGTATTTCGCGAAAATGAAGATGG
>JAPLEO010000012.1 GCA_026391125.1 Bacteroidota bacterium | reverse complement strand
CATCTGGAGATTTAAATATTGAACCCAATGTGTTTATAGGTAATGCAGAGAATATGATTATAAAAACCAAAAAATTATAAAATGAAGTGTTGGGGTTTATTTTGTTTACTTTTTATAGTATCCAATTGTTCTGTAAAAGAAGATAAACCTGAATTAACAGTCGTAAATTCAAATATAAATCTTGGTCAAATTAAATACGATTCTACTACAGTTATTCAATTCAAAATATATAATAAAGGGTATCATAATTTAATCATAGACACAGTTTCAGCATCTTGCGATTGTACTGTTCCGGATTTTGTAAAAAAAACAATCTATTCATTTGACTCTACAATTTTAGTTGTTAGATATACACCCATAAATCTTGGAGAATTTAAAAAAGTGGTAGTTTTAAAATCTAATACCGACAGTGTATTTACTATATTAAAATTTTATGGGAAAGCAATAAAGTAAAAATGAAATCTATTTAAGACATTGATTTTATGCTTATTTTTCCTAAAATTTCACACATGCTCGAGCGTCGTTCTTTTCTGAAATTAGGTTCTTTAGGATTGTCTGCAATGACTTTTTCTGGATTCAAATCTGAAACTGAAACAAGAAAGCCAATTGTAATTTCAACTTGGAAAGAAGGAATTGCTGCGAATATGGCCGCCTGGAATATTTTAAGAACTGGCGGAAGAGCGCTAGACGCCGTTGAACAAGGTGTGATGGTTACTGAATCTTCTTTAAACTGCTGTGTTGGCCTTGGTGCTAATCCAGATCGAGATGGTTTTGTGACCCTAGATTCTTGTATTATGGACGAGCATGCTAATTGTGGAAGCGTCGCATTTCTTGAACGAATCAAACATCCTGTTTCTGTAGCCCGTCGTGTTATGGAAAAAACGCCACACGTGATGCTCGTAGGCTCTGGCGCGCAACAATTTGCTGTAGCACAAGGATTTCCACTAGAACCCCAGAAATTATCAGATGATGCCCAAAAAGCCTATAATAACTGGCTCATCAAAAGCGAATACAAACCAGTGATCAATATTGAAAATAGTAATTCCCTTAAAAAACAGGAAGCCTTTGCTCCAACAAAACTAGAAAATGGCAATTGGAACCATGATACCATTGGTATGGTGGCCATGGATGCTATCGGAAATCTGAGCGGTTCTTGTACCACCAGCGGAATGGGTTTTAAAATGCGTGGACGACTAGGGGACTCCCCTATCATTGGCGCCGGATTATTTGTAGACAATGAAATTGGAGCTGCTACAGCTACTGGTCAGGGTGAAGACGTGATCCGAATCTGTGGTTCTCATTTGGTAGTAGAGTTAATGCGCCAAGGTTTATCACCCGAAAACGCCTGTAAAAAGGCAGTTGAAAGAATCATTAAAATCAAAGGAGCTGCTGCAAAAGATATTCAGGTTGGTTTTATTGCCATCAATAAAAAAGGAGAATATGGTGGCTATTGTATTCAAAAAGGTTTTGATTTCGCGGTTTGCTATGCAGACGACCAAAACTTTATGGTTCCAGGAAAATTCATTCTATAATGAGTGCATTACTCGAAATAGCCGTATTTAATATTGAATCAGCTTTCGCAGCTGCAAATGCTGGTGCTGATCGATTAGAATTATGTGAAAACCCCTATGATGGTGGCACAACTCCCTCCTATGGTTTTCTCAAAAATGTTGCTGAAAATATTTCCATTCCAGTATTCCCAATCATTCGACCCCGAGGTGGTGATTTTTTGTACTCGCAAGCCGAATTCAAACAGATCTGTTACGATATTGAACTTTGTAAAGATTTAGGTTTTAAAGGAGTTGTGAGTGGATTATTATTAGCAGATGGAACAATTGATCATAAAAGAACTTCCGCTTTAGTAACACTTGCGGGATCGATGCAATTTACTTTTCATCGTGCATTTGATAGAGCCGTCCATCCACTACAGGCATTAGAAACAATCATTGAAACTGGTGCGCACAGAATTTTAACTAGTGGCCAAGTTCCAAATGCTTTCGATGGAAAAGAAATGATACAACAATTGGTTCTTCAATCAAATGATCGAATCATCATCATGCCAGGCAGTGGCGTAAGATCTAATAATATCAAGGCTTTGCAAACATTTACTGGAGCTAGAGAATTGCATTCTTCTGCAAGAGTATCACAAAAATCCTTGATGCAATATCATCCTCACACTATGAATGAAGAAATCATGAATACGCTGGTTGATGTGTCAGAAATTAAAACAATGAAAGAACTGTTGCAATGAAACTAAAGAGCCGCAAAAAGAAAGGATCTTATTGCGGCTCTTTATCAATTCTAAAGAATGATTAATAAAGCATTCTTACTTTAATGGTTTCCTTTACTTCTTTCAATAATTCAACAGCTCTGTTCGATAGTTTTTTATCTACATCCAATACCACATAACCAATTTCTTCGTTTGTTTTTAAATACTGCCCAACGATATTGATCCCGTGTTTACTCAATTCAGTATTGATCGCACTCAAAACCCCAGGTTTATTATTGTGAATGTGTAAAATTCGGTGTGCACCATCAACCGGTGGTAATCCAATTGCAGGAACGGTATGAGAACCATTGGTTATTCCACGTTCAAGGAACTGGAATAACTTAACACTCACATCTTCCCCAATATTTTGTTGTGCTTCTTCGGTAGAACCTCCAATATGGGGGGTTAATAATACATTAGGCAAACCTTGTAATGGACTTTCAAAATGATCCCCATTTTTTTCTGGCTCCCAAGGGAACACATCAATTGCTGCACCACCCAACGCCTCTTCTTTCAACGCAATACTCAAAGCTTTAAGATCAACTACCTCACCTCGTGCATAATTTAAAAGAATCGCGCCCTTTTTAAAGTATTTCAGGTTGCTTTTGTTGATCAAATTCTTCGTTTGAGCAGTTTCAGGAATGTGCAGAGAAACAATATCAGACTGATTCAACAGGTCTTTTAAACTCTTTGACACACTTGCATTACCTAAAGGAAGTTTCGTTTCAGTATCATAGAAAGTAACCTTCATTCCAAGGCTTTCAGCAAGTACACTTAATTGTGAACCAATATTCCCATACCCTATGATTCCCAATGTTTTACCTCTTAGTTCAAAACTCCCTTTTGCCTCTTTCATCCAGATGCCCTTATGAGCTGCATTGTTTTTATCAGGGATCCTTCTGATCAACATAATGGCCGCGCCAATACATAATTCTGCAACACTTCTGGTATTACTATATGGTGCATTAAATACGGCAACCCCAGCTTTGGTGGCGGCTTTTAGATTTACCTGGTTAACTCCAATACAAAAACATCCAATCGCTTGTAATTTTTTGGCAGCCTCTAAAACCTTGGGGGTGATCATGGTTTTGGACCGGATTCCGATCATGTGCACGTCTTTTACCTCTTTGATTAGGTCTTCTTCGCTTAATTAGGTCTTCTTCGCTTAATGCACCACTTAATTTCTTTACGTTGGTATAGCCGTTCTGTTTAAATTGTTGAACCGCTTTATCACTGATATTTTCCAGGAAAAGGATCTTGATCTTTTCTTTAGGATAACTAGTTACAGATTGCTTGATCATGCTGTAAAATTAATTGTTTATTCTATTCACAACTCAAGGATAGTTTTCCACGAAGGTTGGGATCGGTGTATTCAGCCCCTATATTTGCCCTTTTAGCGTAAACCCACAAAAATGTCAAAAACAATGCTGGTAACATTTCTAACCTTTTTATTGCTAGCCTGTGGGTCTCATGAACCAGCACTTCAAAAACAACAAATTGTTACTGATACCATCCATTTCAACCCTATTTCAGAAAAAGAAAAAGCCTATTACGCTGCTAAAATCGAAGC
>JAPLEO010000139.1 GCA_026391125.1 Bacteroidota bacterium | reverse complement strand
GTGTCGTTGATGCCACACAAATAATTGAGTGCTGAGAAATCGCTTTGAAAATTATTTTTTAGTTGAGTGATCACAATTTCCTGCTGTTGCATGGTAACTAATAAACTCAGATAATCAGTTTGGCGATAGATGCCCTTTTCGGTTAAACTCTTTAAAATATTTTGTTCTTTTTTGAAAAGCTGTAATACTTCTTTATTGAACTGATATTGCTGATAATTTCCATAGGCTGAAATGTATTGGGCAATAATGGTTTTACGCAGATCTTGCTCAGTGATTTTGCCAGAGGTCTTTAATGATTCGTTTAGGAGTTGAATAGCTTCGTGTTGGTTCTTAAGATTTTCTTTACTTACGAGTTGTTTGGAAACGGTCACTAACTGACTAAAATTTGAACCATTCGTAATGGCTCCATCGTAACCCCAGCCGCCAATAGTAGGTGCATAGCTATTGGTACTCATTGCATTTACTTGAGGTAAATACCCAGCAAGGATCCGCATGCTATCAATCAAATTTGACCTTTGTTGATTCTTGAGGTCTTTTAATAATGGACTATTCTCAATTCCCGCATCGATATAATAATCCAAAGTCCTTTCTTGAGTAAAAGCAGATAGTTGAATAAAAAGAATACAAAAGAAGATGCTTAATTTTTTCATCAAGACAAATTTTAAGCTTGAAAATCAATGATAAAATGATGTGTTTTATTTTCGAATTGATACTTGATTGAAAAGCCAGCTACGGTGCATATTTCTTTAATGATAGATAGTCCTAATCCAGTACCTGATTCAGATGCTTTATAAAATCTGCTGAAAACCTTTTCTGGATCTAGACTGTCGTCCGAAGCAGTATTGCTAAAGGTTAGGTTTTTTTGGTTTAGTATTATTGAAATGCTACCACCGTGAGCCGTATAACGAATCGAGTTGTTTAATAGATTACTGATCAAAATTTCTGATAAGTGTTGGTGCAATTGCATCTCAAAATCAATTGCGTTCAATTGTAAATCAATTTGTTTTGACTCGAATAATTCTTTCCGCTCATCTATTTTCTTTTCGATGATTGATTTCAAGCGAATGGTTTCGTTTAAAACAAACTGTTTGTTTTCGAGCTTGGTAAGCAATAAAAGCGATTGATGTAATTTTGAAAGTTTTAAGCAGGCGTCTTCGATCGAAAGCAATTGTTGCATCATCAACTCCTTTCCTTCTGCATATTGATAAAGGGATTCCACTTTTGATCTAATGATCGCTAATGGAGTTTGCATTTCGTGCGATGCGTTTTCGGTAAATGAACGGAGGGCATAAAAGTCTTTATGAATTTGTTCCGTCATACTATTCAAGCTTTCGTTCAGTAAGTTGATCTCGTCAATTGGTTCTTTGCTTAATGTCAGGGCCTGTTGATTAGCTGCGTAGTCTTTAATATTATGGATGGTTGTATAAAAAGGTTTCCAAATAGAATTGATGAGCCTACGGTTGATCAAGTAATTAAAAAGCAGGATCATGGCTACCATACTAATCGTAACAAGTATGATCAATTTTAGAAGTTCTTCGGTTTCTGTTTCAGACTTATTTACTGTAACCAAATAGTTTTGCTGATTTACGGTAACGGTGAATAGTAGTTGACGAATATATTCTTGTTCAGCTTCGGCTTTATTATAAACCGGAATTGTTTTGGTGATTGTCTTTGAGTTGGGAAGATCTGTTTTGTTGATTTGGATCCACTGCTCTTTTGTGTTTTGTATTTCGGGTAATTGTTGGTGGGCCTGAATATATTCTGTGATCTCTTGTTTTTCTGATCTAAGGGAGGCATCTAGCTGACGAATCAATACATAATCGAGCACAAAATAAAACGCAACACTGCCTGCTAAAAATATACAGATAGTAGCAGTGATGTTGATGCGATTATATTTTGTAAAAAGTTTCATTCGATTTGCATTTTATATCCTTCACCATAAATTGAGCGAATACAATCTTCAGCTCCTGCAGATACTAATTTTTTTCTCAAATTTTTAATATGGGCATAAATGAAATCGTAGTTATCAGGAAAATCCATATCGTCGCCCCACAAGTGCTGAGCAATGGCATTCTTTGATAAGACCCTGTTTTTATTTATTGATAAGTATAATAGTAGTTGATACTCTTTTTGAGTTAAGTCCAATTCTTTATTTTCAACGGTTACTCTTTTTCCTTGGACATCAATTGTAATATTTCCAAAAGTCAATTGCGATTTTCCCTGAAAACTTTTTCTTCTAATAATAGCCGCAATACGTACGGCTAGTTCTGAGAGGTGGAAGGGCTTTGCCAGATAATCGTCTGCGCCCATTTCAATTCCCTGAATCTTATCATCTAATTCTCCTTTTGCAGAAATGATGATCACACCATCTGATTTATTGTTTTGTTTCAGACTTTTAAGAAGGTCAAGTCCGGATCCACCAGGCAACATAATGTCTAGAATGATACAATCATAATCGAACAATTCAATTTTCTCTATAGAGTCATGGTAGTTTGAAGCAGACTCGCAGAGATAGGAGCTAGCCGTCAAAAAGTCAACCATGCTTTGCTTTAATGAAAATTCGTCTTCTATGATGAGCAGTTTCAATCCAGTCTTTTTTACAAAATACCACATAAAATCTGTAGTAAATCTGAAAAAGGGGATTACAATTTTAAGGAATAGCTAAGTATTATAATTATGCAATAGAATACTTATATATTCTGTAACTTTTACCCGAAAATTTAGGTTATGTTGTTGACTCGAATATGTAATGCTTTTCGTTTATCACTAGTATTTCAGATCATCTTAATTGCATCCATTGTATCTGGTCAGTCGAACAAAAAGAAAGTTGTTTTTGTAATTGCAGATGGGATCCCTGCTGATATCATGGAAAGAATTACAAAACCCAATTTAGATTTACTGATAAAGTCGGGGGCTTATAAAAGGGCATATGTAGGTGGCATTAAAGGAACATATAATCAAACGCCAACCATTTCGGCGCCGGGCTATAATAATTTACTGACTGGCACTTGGGCGAATAAGCACAACGTCATTAATAATGATATTAAGGCGCCTAATTATAATTATTGGACCATTTTTAGGTATGCAAAGAATGCGCACCCTGAATGGAAGACGGCTATTTTTTCTTCTTGGAAAGATAATCGTACGAAGTTGATTGGGGAAGGGTTAAAAGAAACTGGTTCTTATTCACTTGATTTTGTTTTTGATGGTTATGAGTTAGATACCATCCAATTTCCGCACGATAAACAGGGTTCATGGCTACATCAGATCGATGAACATGTGATTAGTAAAGCTGATAGTGTTATTCGCAAATCAGCACCAGATCTTTCTTGGATCTATTTAGAATATAGCGATGAAGTAGGGCATCTTTATGGGGATGGTGCAGCAATTGATCGTGCTGTCGTTTATTTGGATGAACAAATGGGAAGAATCAATAGAGCAATCGAGTATCGTAAGAAAAATTTTGGTGAGGATTGGTTATTGCTAGTTACTACCGATCACGGAAGGGATGCAAGGAACGGAAAGAATCATGGAGGTCAGTCAGATCGTGAAAGAACAACCTGGTTGATCACAAATTATCCGAATACCAACGAATATTTTAAGCAATACAATCCTGCGATAGTGGATATTCTACCCTCTATTGCTTCTTTTATGAAGCTTGGTATGCCAGTAGCAAATCAATATGAATTGGATGGTGTTTCGTTCATTGGGAAAGTTTCCATTGCAAATCCAAGGGCTGTTATTAAGAACGACAGTTTATGGGTAAGTTGGAATGCGATGGAGAAAAAGGGATCAGTTCAATTAGCTATTACAAATACAGATGCATTCAAAAAGGGTGGCATTGATGCCTATTCCGCTTTTTCAACTGTTGCTCTTACAGACCAATTACTTGCTATCCCTCTAAATAAATTAAAGCCGGGAGCCGCTAAAATACTGTTGCAAGGCAAATTTAACAGCGTAAACACAGCCATTTATCTACCAGAAAAGAACAATCGTTAGTATTTATTGATGAATAACTCCAAGTTCTTAATTAGTTTTTAAATAATCAGGCTCTTTTATCAATCTTATAACGTTTCATAGGCAACCATTATCGATATAACTGGCTCTATTTGTACAGAAGGGGGATTTAAAATTCTTTCAGTTAGTCGTAGATCCATGGAGCAAAAGCAGGTTTTCAAGAAAGCGATGTTGTTGATGGGTAACAATTTTGAAATAAGTATTGTTGCCAGTAATGAGGCGTGGGCTTTTGAAAAAATTGATTTAGCTGTTCAGGAGATTCAAAGAATCGAAAAGCTTTTGACTACATACAATGATCAAAGTGAAACGAATCAAATCAATCAGAATGCTGGCATCCGACCAGTTAAGGTTTCGCCTGAGACCGTTCAATTGATCCAGCGATCGATTCGGATTTCAGAGATTACGCAGGGTGCGTTTGATATCAGTTATGGTTCGGTTGATAAGCGCTTATGGAATTTTGATACGAACATGACATCTTTGCCGCATCCGGCTATAGCGAAGAAAATGGTGCGATTGATCAATTTTAGAAATATTGAGATCAGTGTTACAAATAGTACTGTTTTTTTAAAAGAGAAAGGAATGCGAATTGGTTTTGGTGGAATTGGTAAGGGTTATGCAGCAGAGCGTGCAAAATATATTTTGAAGAATGAATCTGTGGAAGGTGGAATTGTGAATGCTTCTGGCGATTTAACAACATGGGGTTTGCAACCAGACGGAACGGCTTGGACTATTGGAATTGTGCATCCGAATTTTGCAGACACCGTATTTTCTTATATGAATGTTACTGATATGGCTGTAGCTACATCTGGTAACTACGAGAAGTTCATAATGATTGGAGGAAAGAAATATTCACATACGATCAATCCTAGAACAGGTTTGCCAGTAACTGGAATTAAAAGTGTGACGATCATTTCACCCAATGCAGAAATTGCGGATGCGATGGCTACACCAGTAACGATCATGGGAATTGAAGCTGGCTTGGCCATGATCAATCAGATCAAGCAAATTGAAGCGATCATTATAGATGACAATGATGCTTTGTACACGTCAAGTAATTTACATTTCAAATAAAATAGCAACCATGAAAAAGCGACCCCCTTTGTTCCTGGCCATTGCAGCTCTCTGTTTTGTTTTGGTATTCGATTCCTGTGTTCAGGTAAAAGAGTATCAAAAAAATAAATTGAACGATGCGGATATGGTTTTATCAAGCAGGAAATCACAAAAAAATGAATTGAATTTCCAGACCTATCGAGAAGGATCGGCTGGTGCTAACGGCGGAAAAACCGGTGGTGGATGTGGATGTAATTAAATCAATCATTTAAGATTCAAGGATGAAAAAATTAAGTTTAACCGTCATAGGGCTCTATGCGCTATTTCTAAATGCGTTTTCGCAATACAGCAATTTAGACACGGTCATTTATAAAACAAAGCCTTTGGCTTTAGAAGAAGTAAATCTGGTTTCTAGCTATTATTCTCAAAGTGGTCATCATTCTGCTGTAACAGGTGGGATTGGCGATGAGCATGTTGTAGATTTTGCAAATGGTTTAGATCTAAAATTTGTTGGTTGGGATCAGAGCCATAATAAACATAGCATCACGGCAGGCCTTGGTTTTGATCATCATAGTTCCGCTTCTTCAGCATGGGTATCGAGTACAGGTGCTTCCAAAACTGGTGGTACAAGAGTTTATCCTTCTTTAGATTGGACAGTAGAAACAGACAAGGGTAATTCATTTGGATTTGGTGCATACTTTTCTACGGAATATAACTATCAGTCCATGGGACTAGATTTTCATTTTACTAAAAAGTTCAACAGTAATTCTGAATTCAGTGCAAAGTTCAGTGGTTATTTAGACAAAGTAAAAATGATCTATCCTTCTGAATTGATTCCAAAATCTCCGATTGTTTCTAGTACACCTACCTATTATACAACAGCTAGTGGTAGAAGATATTTATCATCTGGTGGGCGTTATGGTGAAGATGATGAAAGCATTCCAAGCAGTCCGCGTAATACATTCACAGCATCTCTTTCATATGCGCAAGTGATCAATACCAGTATACAAGCAAGCTTGATGTTGGATCTAGTTACACAATCGGGATACTTAGGTTTGCCTTTTCACAGAGTGTATTTTACTGATGGTACGGCACATGTAGAGAGTTTACCTTCGAGTAGATTTAAAATTCCAGTTGGATTTAGATTGAATGCTTTTGTAAGTGATCAGGTAGTGATTCGATCTTATTTTAGATATTATCAAGATGATTGGGGAATAAAATCACAAACTGCTGATATTGAAATTCCAATCAAACTGTCTCAGTTCTTTTCTGTAACTCCATTTTATAGGTACTACACACAAACTGCCAGTAAATATTTTGGCGCATATATGACGCATAATGCTGCCGATACCTATTATAGTAGTAACTATAGTTTAGCAGAATTACAGAGTCATTTTATGGGAGTAGGCATACATACTGCACCTCCCAAAGGAGTATTGAATAATGAGCACTTTAGTAGCTTGGATATTCGGTATGGACATTACACACAATCAACAGATTTGAATTCGAATATTATTACATTCGATTTTACATTTAAATATAAAAAAATCCCATCTAAATAAATCTAGATGGGATTTTTTTTAAAGAGACCGAACCCCTTCAATCTCTTTTGTAACAACAACGATCTACCAAACTATACTTGCTAAAAAAATTATTAAAATTATGTTGAATTGATTGTAAGAAATTAGCGCTACTAGATATAAATTATAATTGGCGCTTCTTTACCTTGGTGTTTATAACCATTCATTTTTTGAATGTATGGAGAAGTGGATGGACTCAGACTTAACTCAGGTGTTAAATCGTTCATTGGAATTTTAGCAATCAGAAAAGAATTTTTGATCAAGGCTTTTAAGAATAGAAACAAATCGTTCTGAGGTTGCTTTTGATAACTAAAAGAAGAATGAGTTTGCATAAAAAATGTTTTAGGGGTTACAATCGATTTGATTTCCTAATCGATTTCGTTATACAAAGCAACTCAAACCGGCATGCCCCCACAATCACGTAAACTTGAAATATTATGTAGTAATACAACTACTTATCAAGCTGATGTATTAAATTGTATAGTCAATTAGAAGCAGATGGATTTTTTAAAAAGCATTAATGAGGCCAACCTTTCAGGGGTATTGTTCAAGAATTTGAACTTGAAAAAGAATATTATTCATTTTTTAGATCAACACGGACAATCAACTATTTCTGAAATTGGAAAGGAACTAAAACTTAGTACTCCCAAGATCATCAGCACCATTAATGAATTGATCGAGGAGAAAATTCTGAACGAGAATGGAAAGATCGAATCTACTGGTGGGCGAAGGGCTAATTTATTCGGACTAGCTTCTGGGTCTGTATTTTTTATGGGAGTGGAGGTTTCAAAATATCATATTAGTATTGGTTTAATGGATCTCAATAAAAATATGTTGCATGCCCCCAAAAACATTCCTTTCAAACTAAAGAATTCAGAAGAGTCATTAGAGAATTTAATTAGTATCATCAATGAGTACATAGGGTCTTCAGGATTGATTAAATCAAAAATTTTAAAAATTGGTATTAATCTTACTGGGCGAATCAATCAGATCACAGGACATAATTATAATTATTTTCAATTCACGCATTTATCCGTTAGCGAGATTATAGAAAAAGCAACTGGTATAAAAACGCATATCGATAACGATTCAAGGGCGATGGCTTTTGCAGAGTATTGTTCTGGTGTGGTGGAACAAGAGAAAAACATTTTATTCATCAACCTAGATTATGGAATTGGTTTGGGTATTATAATAAATGGTGAGATCTATTATGGCAAGTCTGGGTTCTCGGGAGAATTCGGGCACAATCCCATTTATGATAATGAAATGATTTGTCAGTGTGGAAAGAAAGGTTGTTTAGAAACAGAGGCATCTGGTTTTGCAGTGGTTCGAAGTGTACAAAAAAAGCTGAAAGCTGGTATTGGTTCGATCTTGCAAAGAGATATCAAAAAAATCGACGAGATCACACTAGAGGAAATCGTGAATGCCTGTAATCAGGACGATACACTAGCTATAGAATGTGTGGCTGCGGTTGGAGAGAAATTGGGTACCACCAATGAATATATCCGCCTACCCATTAAAAGTTCACTCAATAAGTTTTCTTCCAGCTTGGTAAATAATGATACCCAATTAAAGACTTCAAAATTGGGCTTGTCTGCCGGAGTGATGGGCGCCTGTTTACTAGTTCGGAGAACCATCTTTTCTGTATAAATCGCAAAAAAACTTACTTTTTAATTTTTTCGGCAGTATGTCGGCGAAAATTGTAGTTGTATTACTACATAATATTTCAAGTTTGCTTGATTGTATAACTTTTTAGGCTTTTGTTGCTTTGTATTGTAATTATTTCATCAGCACAACCCCTAAAACCTACAACATGAAAGTCTCTGCTTTCGCTAATTATTTGGGCGATTTGGCTTTACATAACAGATATCTCTCAGTTAATCCCGCAAAATCCAACCTAGAAATTTCAATGCTGGAATATTCCAATAAATGGAATTATATCCCAATATGAAATTAATGGTCTTTCATATTTACTGTCATTATTTTTTTAAAAGATTGAATGACAGCTATTTACAAATTCAATCATTTCTGGCACCATAATAGTTAAATAAGAAAACAATCAATAATTATCCCTTACAAATTGCATTTATGAAAAATTTATACCGCTTACTAATTATCACAACATTGTTTTTAACGGCGATTTCCTGTAAAAAAGCAACTGATATCGTTGCAACACCTCCTTCAACGCCAACTGGTCCAACAGTTAGCAAAATTGCACCTGACGGGTTTACGTATACCACTACTAAAAATGTGACTGTTAGCATTTCAACTTTGACAAATTCTAACAAAGCCATCAAAGGCGTACCTGTTAGCGTATATAGTCAGGTTAATGGTGCGATCGGTCAGTTATTATTTAAAGGATTTACGAATGCGCAGGGTGTTTTAAGTAGTGAATTTGCAATTCCAACGTATATCGATACAGTAATAATTGATCCAAATTTTGTGGGTTTAGTACACAACGCAAAAGCCTATATAAATGGAAATAGTTTGAACGCAACTTTAGGTGGTTCTCAAGGTTATACAGGTAATGTTGTAGGAACTTTGAGTGAAAATATAGTACCTCCAGTAGCAATGGGTGCGGTGATCAAGACTGGTTTTGGTATGAACAAATCAATGGACATCAATGGCGTTAAAACAGAAACCAAGTTCTCTTATCTTGGTGATTATACAGCTGATGGAAGACCGAATTACTTAACAATGCCAGGTGATGAGATCAGTGCAGATCTTTTACAAAATATCAATGCATCGTTGCCAGAAACAAAACAGGTTCCAAAATTGCATCCTGAATACTTAGCAGCTGGTACCACTTCAAATATTGTGATCACAGAAGATGCTGAGGTATGGTTGACATTCACTCACGAAGGTGCGGGATACAAAAATAGTCTTGGATTTTATACTTACGATTCAAAGAATCCACCTCAA
>JAPLEO010000120.1 GCA_026391125.1 Bacteroidota bacterium | reverse complement strand
CAGCAACAACTTTAAAAATATCTAGTGTGATCAAAGCAACACTTTTCTTAAACCTAGGATATTAACTAGAAATTAAATTGTTTTGATCTGTTTTGCTGGATTTCCTGCAACAATACAATTATCAGGTACATCTTTAGTAACAATAGAACCTGCAGCTACAATTGAATTTTCCCCAACTGTAATTCCTGGCAATATGGTTGCAGAAGCGCCAATCCATGCGTTGTTTTTGATAACGATGGGTTTGCCAATTAATGATTTTCTTTGAGTTGGATCGATCGGATGATTTTCTGAAACCAGATTTACTTTTGGTCCGATTAAAACATTGTCTCCAACAGTGATCCCACCCATATCCAAAAATGAGCAGGCATGGTTGATGAAAACATTTTTACCAATGCTAATATACCTACCAAAATTTGTAAAGAAAGGTGCAAAAATGGTGGTACTCTTATCAATCTCACTTCCGATAATATCACTCAATCGATCTCTTACCTCATCAGTATCTGTGGATGCATTCAATTGAATAGACAGCCTTAAAGTTCTGTCCTTAAATTCAACGATTTCTTGAAATGCTGGGTCGTCTAAACGAAAGGGTTGACCCGATTTCATTCTTTCAGAAAGTTCAATATTGATCATACTAGGAGTATCGTTTTATATTACTAAAGTACCCAATAAAATTTGTAGCAGTTAGATCGAGTAATCATTTTCTTCCAATATAAAGACATCATCTACCGATTTATTAAAAACCTTGCAAATCTTCAACGCCAATACAGTTGAAGGAACAAACTTTTTTAATTCAATCGCGTTGATGGTTTGTCTAGTTACTGAAACTAATTGGGCCAACTGTTCTTGTGTTAGATTGTTCACCGCACGTTCAATTTTAATTTTATTGATCATTTCTAATGATTGAATTATTATGAAGTAAGTAGTGAAATCTTATGATGTATATAAAGATAACAGTGAACATATTATAGACCATCACATCGAGAAATGGCATTCCGTGGATGAACAGGATACAAAGCAATAACAGACTGTAGTTTATAAAAACCGAAAACTGTAAAGAGTGCAATCGCATTTGATCAATGAATTCATCCTCCTTTTTTTCTTTTGAAAACATCACGAACATACCGCCAATTAGCAGTAGAATACTGATCAAATTTGGTATAAGTTCTATTTCGCTGACCCGAAAAGCAGGTTTTTTGGCAGCTCCAATTTCTAGTCCCTTTCCAAATAATCCAAATGTGTTGATAGAGGGCTCAAAGGGTAAGTGAAAGTCAAGAACTACAAGAATCAGACCTGCTAATGCCGATGGTATTAATAATACCCAGCCTATTTTCTTATAAGTGTGAGGTAGAAGTAAGGATTTCATGTTTGTAAATTTTAGTAAAAGTATAGTAAACTATACATAAAGACTAGTTAAATTTACAAAAAGTCATCTAAAATTGCTAATATAACATAAAAAGAAGCCTTTTTGATACAAATGGAAGTATCCAAGTAACCATCTTGGGATGTTCAGTAGCTGCTAACCTCTATTTAAATATTTTTTCAAGAAAAATATTTAAAACCTCAACTAAGATCAGAATAATGATCACCCATTCTAAAACAACGCTGTTTCGGTATTGAAGAAGATCTTTGAATAATTCGAGGTTTTCTTTCACGATCTGTAAGCCCTCTTGAATGGTTCGAAAACGAGATTGGAGATCAAAAGTTTTCTTTAGACCAAGATCTAATTTATTTAAATGCTCGTCTTCCCATGTTGCTTCTGGCGAGTCAAAAATATAGAGGTTACCAGCAATTCTATTTTTTAGATTTAATGTTCTCCCAATATATTTTTTAAGCTCCTTCCCACCCAGATCAATCCTCCCTTTTTTTTCTAGTTCCTGAGTTTGATAATTCGTTTCTTCTAATAATAGATTTGTTTGTTGATCAAAATAATCTAGGGATACACTTTGAGAAACATTGAGCATGATTAGTCTAATAGCGTCTATGCTTGGGTTAGGGATTGCTATTTTATTATAGCCGTAATTAATAGTAGGTGCATTGGTTTCAATATCAAATTCATCACTTAATCGCTGATCAAAATAATTTTTACAATAGGGGGTAATTAATTGTAGGAATCCAGACATTTCAGTTTCGTCATATCCAAGAAAACAAATAATTCCATATTTAAAAACATAGAGGTATTTGAACTCATCTACATGATAGAATAATTCATCTGAATCTGCAAAGTGAATATTAGCAGTAAATGCAGTTTTGAATTGTTTGATATCGATACTATCTGCAACCTGATAAGATAATACTTTTAAATTCATGATACAGATTTATAATAACTATAAAGCTACTACTAATCTGTAACTGAAGGATATTATCAAAAAAAGAATAAACAATATAAGTATGCAATTATTTATAACTTATTCCTTCATCAAATTTAAATAACGCATAATCCTTTCCTTTCAAATACCCTGGCACATCTGATAATTGTTTTTCTACTACCACTTCAGAAACTGGTGTGGTAAATGGCATTTTACCCGTTGGATTAAATTTGCCTAAAACAATGTCGAGTAATGCTTCGTTGGTTGTTCCAAAAGTGGCTATCACTGCTTTGATATTTTTCTTTGTCTCGTTATTATAAATCTCATCAATTACCCAAGGATTGGTATAATTAATAGCAAGGATCGTTGGCTTTTTAGCGGAAAGAGTATTTACATAATTCACGTCTATCGCATTCTTAGACATTGATAGATATAAAGGCGATCCATCTGACTGGAACAAAGCCTTGGCGCCTGGTGTAAGCCATAGGAGAATATAATCGGCTTCTTCGGGGGTTTTCACAAATTCAACATTGTAGTTATTGTTTTTTGGTTGATATACAACACTAGGATTAGCTGCACCTCTTCTTTGAAAATAAGATTCGAAATAGATCTTTGTTGTAGGTTTTAGAGGAAGCGATTTTGTTTCATTCCTTAGTAAAACAATTGACTTGCGCATTGCCAGATCCGCTCTTGCTTGAAATTTTGGATTGCCTACAATTTTTTCGGCTGCAGCTTCATCAACATATGGATTTTCAAAAAGACCTAGTGTGAACTTCTCCATCAGCAAACGATAAACAGAATTATCAATTAGTTTAAGATCTACAGATCCGAATTTAACGGTCTCCAATAGTTTAGCAGGGTCTCCTGTACCAGAAAACAGATTGACGCCGGCTTCCAATGCTTTTTTATATCGCTCTACAATCGTAATATCTTCAACGCCCCATGGCATCATTTCAATTGGACCAGTATCAGAATTGATGATTCCTTTAAAACCAAGACTATCCCTTAAAAGATCTTTGATCACTTCTTTATTATATGCATAAGCTACTTTTTGGTATTTAGTATCCTGAGGAATGGAATAATATGGCATGATAGCTGAAGTGCCTGCTTTAATAGCGGCTTTAAAAGGGATCAGATTATTCTGAAACATCTTTCCAGGAAAGTGTTCGTATTTGCCCCAATCAAAATGCGGATCTTGGCCACCAACTCCCGCACCACCACCAGGAAAATGTTTGGTTGTCATTGCAACAGAGGATGATGATAATTTTGTTCCCTGAAAACCAAGTACAATTTCGGTGATCATCTTTGCGACCCATTCTGCATTTTCACCAAAAGTTCCTTCAATTCTTTGCCAACGTGGTTCAGTAGATAGATCGGCCATATACATATAGCCTTTTCTTAAACCAACTGCTGCCCATTCCTGCCGGGCAATATCAGCAAACTCACGAACAAGTTTCAGGTCGCGCATCGCAGACAAACCCAATTCGCCAGGCCAGTTAGAGAACACCGTAGCTCCTACACTTAAACCGATTGATGCATCTTTAGTAATATGGTTTCTGGGATTTGAGGCAATGATGGCTGGAATACCCAAACCATCACTTTCTGCAAGAGCTTGTAATTTATTTGTCCATTCAGCAGTTAACCTAGCGCTAACATTTGCACGAAAAATGAAATGACGAAGATGAAACTGGGTAATACCTTTTGTAGCACCAACAGAACTCATCATAGGAACTGGTAGTGGCTTGCGGTTAAACATATTGGTATTGGAAACTTGGTCCTCTTCATTTAGATCGCTAGAAGGTTTAATAGAATTATCTGTTTGCGCATTCAATTGTGCAGAGCGTTCACTCTTTAAACGGGAAGTACTGATAAGCATGAACCCAACTTTTTCTTCGAGACTCATTTTTGTAAGCAGGTCTTTGGTCCGTTCGTCATTCGACAAACGCCAGTCTTCATATTTATCAAGTTTCCCATTTTTGTTAAGGTCTTTAAATTGAAATCCTTCCACTGTTAATAATGCAGTGGTTCTGTGCCCAAGAATAGGTTGTGTATTTTTTTTATTGCTGGGGGACTGAGAAAAACCAGCAATAGATAATAGGGATAACAAAGCTAGAGCAATCGTTTTGGGCAGCATAAAAGCATATTTTAAGTACATTTAAATGTACCCTGTTTTGATTTGTATCAGCTGCGGAAATACGAAATCGATTGCGGTTGATTGATCATTGAACCAATATTTTCTTGAGTTGCCTGTAAATTTTTATAGCTTAATTAATATAATATATTTTTGAAAGATGGAGAATTTTGAAATTAGAAAGGTAGGCATCAATGAACTTGAGCAATTACAACATATAGGAAGACAAACTTTTTCCGAGACATTCTCCCAGGGAAATACCGAAGAAAATTTGGCCAAATATTTGGAGGAAGGTTTTTCTGTGCAAAAACTAACCACGGAACTTAATAATGCTAATTCTGAATTTTATGTAGCAATGTATAACAATCAAGTTATTGGCTACTTGAAATTAAACTTTGGCCAATCTCAAACCGAAATTCGAGATGAAAAGTCACTCGAAGTAGAAAGAATTTATGTGTTGAAAGAATTCCAGGGGAAAAATATAGGCAAATTACTCTATGAAAAAGCCATCCAAGTTGCGACCGATAAAAATGCCGAATATGTTTGGTTAGGTGTTTGGGAAGAAAATCAAAGAGCCATTAATTTTTATAAAAAAAATGGCTTCGTTGAATTTGATAAACACATTTTCAAATTAGGAGATGATGAACAGACTGATATTATGATGAAACTAGAGTTGGGAAATAAATAAAATAGCAAATCAAATATAACATATTGATTGTTAATTGAAAATGCAATATTCTATAAAATATTTTGTACATTGAATGCAGTCTTCGCAACTCAAATTATTCTAACGAGTAAGCTAAAACAGAAAACCATTTTTAATGCAACAAAAGAGCCCCAATCTAAACAAGGAAATAAAATTGGAAAGAACACTGGGGCCATTTATGTTATGGGGACTAGGTGTGGGATATGTGATCAGTGGAATGTATTTTGGATGGAATTTAGGTCTACCCGTTGGCGGAACCCTTGGACTGGCAATTGCAACTTTTTTTATCATTATACTTTACATCACATTTACATTTTCATATACAGAATTAGCTTGTGCAATTCCTAAAGCAGGTGGAGTGTTTGATTATGCTAGTCGTTCAATTGGAAAGGATCTAGGTTTTATTGCAGGGATTGCGCAAATCATTGAATTCGTGTTTGCTCCTCCAGCTATCGCTGCAGCAATTGGTGCGTATTTTCATATATTCTTTCCACAATTTAGTATTACAAGTATCGCAGTTTTCGCATATTTACTTTTTACGGCATTAAATATTTATGGAGTAAAAGCAGCTGCAATTTTCGAACTGATTATCACAGTATTTGCCGTTTTTGAATTATTGCTATTTTGCGGAATTGCACTGCCACATTTTAAATTCTCTAATCTACAAGCCAATGCATTCCCTTTTGGTTGGAAAGGTGCATGGGCTGCTACTCCTTTTGCGATTTGGTTCTTTCTCGGATTAGAAGGCGTTGCAAATGTTGCTGAAGAAACAGTGAATCCTCAAAAAAATATAGTGATAGGATTTGGTTCTGCATTGCTAACACTAATCGGACTAAGCGTTTTAGTTTTTATAGCATCGATTGGAATTGGGGGATGGGAAAAAATAGTTTATCCAACGCCAGGTGCTGAAGCTTCAGACTCTCCACTACCAATGGCATTAGCCCAAATAACTGGTAATGATGTTTGGCTATATCATTTATTAATAACGATCGGGTTATTAGGACTAATTGCCTCTTTTCATGGATTAATCTTGGCTGCAAGTAGGGCAACCTATGAATTTGGAAAAGCTAAATGTATTCCTGCAGTAATTGGAAAAATTCACCCCAAATTTAAAACACCTGTTAATGCCTTGCTACTAAATATGTTTATCGGGATCGTGGCATTGTTTACCGGGAAAACCAGTGAAATTATTACGATAGCTTGTTTTGGAGCAATTACGCTTTATATCTTTGGAATGATTAGTGTATTTGCGTTGCGTAAAAAAGAACCCGAATTAATCCGGCCTTTTCGTACCCCTTTTTATCCTTGGTTTCCATTGATAGCGCTATCTATTGCAGCCTTTTCGATGGTTGTAATGATTTCCTTAAATGTTATTTTGGCATTATTCTTTTTTGGAATGATGCTGATTTTTTATATTGGATTTTTATTATTTGTAAAACAAAAAATGAATGCAACAGAATCAATCTAACCTAACCGAATTACTGAAGCAATTAGCCGATAAAAATACAACTAAGGTAAAACTTGCCATCACAGACATCGATGGAATTCTGCGTGGCAAAATGGTAAGCTTCGAAAAATTTTGTTCCATAGTTGAAAAAGGATTCGGTTTTTGTAATGTAGTTTTTGGATGGGACGCTGCTGATGTAGCTTATGATAATGTAAAGTATACAGGTTGGCATTCGGGTTATCCAGATGCAACTGCAGTGATTGACATTGATACATTCAGAGAAATTCCCTGGGAAGAAAATGTTCCATTTTTCTTAGCTGATTTTAGGGATGAGAAGGGGAAAGATTTGTCTATTTGTCCGAGAAGCTTGTTGAAAAAAATCACCAATCAAGCAGAATCTGCAGGATTTACTCCATATTTTTCTCAAGAATTCGAATGGTTTAATGTTATTGATAATAATGATGAATTATACCAAACAAAATTTAGTACCATCAAACCTATGACCAATGGAATGTTTGGCTACTCATTATTAAGAGCTGCTGAACAAAACGATTTTTTTCATGGGATCTTCGATGATCTTAAAAAATTTGGTGTTCCAATAGAAGGATTACACACAGAAACAGGACCGGGTGTTTATGAAGCAGCCATTACGTATTCAAAGATTTTAGAAGCTGCAGATAGAGCCGTATTATTTAAAAGCAGCGTAAAGCAAATTGCGAAACAGCATGGTATTATCGCAACATTTATGGCTAAGTTTAACGAAAGCCTACCAGGTTGCAGCGGACATATTCATCAGAGTTTGTGGAGCAATACCAAAAAGCAGAACCTGTTTTATGATTCGAAAACTTCCACTGGCATGAGCACATTAATGCAACAATATGTTGCGGGTCAATTGTACTGTATGCCCTATTTGCTTCCCATGCTAGCACCTACCATCAATAGTTATAAACGTTTGGTTGAAGGTGCCTGGGCTCCAACAACACTAACATGGGGCATCGACAATAGAACAACAGCACTTCGTGTATTACCTGGTTCAGCTTCTTCAACACGTCTTGAAACAAGAGTAGTTGGTAGCGATAGTAATCCCTATCTAGCTATGGCAGCTTGTTTGGCCAGTGGATTATATGGCATAAAAAATAAACTAAAATTAAAAACAGCGGCAACCGTAGGTAATGGATATGCTGATATTAAAAATGGGGTGTTGCCAAAAAATTTGTGGGAAGCCACACAAGCCATGAAAAATTCAGAACTTGCTAAGGAATTATTTGGAGCATCTTTTGTAGAACATTTTACAGCAACTAGAGAATGGGAGTGGAAACAATTTATGAAAGTGGTGACGGATTGGGAGTTAAAAAGATATCTTGAAATAATATAATTACAACAAAATGACAGATTTTAATACTGTAAGGCAGTACAATTTTCCAACCACTATTCGTTTTGGAGCAGGGGCTATCAAAGAATTACCAGATCATTTAATCGCGAATGGATTAAGTAAACCGTTATTGGTTACCGATCCAATGGTGAGTAGGTTAGATTTTTTTGTAGACATCAAAAATAGTCTGGCAAATAAAGGATTATCAGTTGAAGTATTTTCAGACATCCATAAGAATCCAGTTAAATCTGATGTACTAAAAGGTGGTGACCATTTTAATGAAACCAATAGGGATTGTATCATTGGAATTGGAGGTGGTGCAGCGATGGATGTAGCTAGGGCTATTACACTAAGAATACACCATCATAGAGATTTATTCGATTATGATGATTTAATTGGGGGTGATAAATATGTAACCGAAGATGTGCCTTATTTTATTACGGTGCCAACAACTAGCGGCACTGGTAGCGAGGTAGGAAGAAGTGCCATTATTTCAGAAGATGATACGCATCGTAAACGCATTTTATTTGCGCCAAAATTATTGGCAAAAATTGTGTTTGCCGATCCTATGTTAACCATGCAATTGCCTGCATTTGTAACGGCTGCAACTGGTATGGATGCACTTACTCATAATATGGAAGCATTTATTGCAAAGGGCTTTCACCCGATGGCCGAAGGAATTGCTTTAGAAGGAATGCGTTTGATTAATGAATCGATCATTACGGCAACGCTTCATCCAGACTTAGAAAGCAGGAGTAAAATGATGATCGGGTCGCTCATGGGTGCTGTTGCATTTCAAAAGGGATTAGGTGTGGTGCACTCTTTGGCACATCCTTTATCTTCTTTATTGGATACACACCATGGACTAGCCAATGCAGTGAACCTTCCTTATGGCATGCGTTTTAATGCAGAAGGTTTAGAAGAACAATTTCAAAGAATGGCCCAAGTAATGGGCTTAGCCAAAACAACTGCTGAGGATTTAGTTAATCATTTATTTGCATTGAATCAACAACTAGGATTGCCTATTCATTTACGTGACATTGGCGTGAAAGAAGAACATATCGAAGCCCTTTCTGATTTGGCATTTGCTGATTTTTGTCACCCAAATAACCCCAAACCCGTATCAAGGGACAACTTCAAACAACTTTATTTAGAAGCACTTTAAGATGGATGTAAAAATTAAAATAGGGATTTCAAATGCGGATTCAGAAGCAAAATACCTCAATTATGCTAGGTGGTTAAAAGGGGACGATGAAAATATTGAAATCATTAAGCTTAATGCTATTGATGATAATATTGATAGGGTCAGTGAAATTGATGCACTTGTTTTAACTGGTGGAATAGATACGCATCCTAAATTTTATGGAAGTAATACTTTGAATTATGATCATGCACCTAAAATATTTAATGAACCTCGAGATGTGTTTGAAATAAAATTATTTGAAGAGGCGCAACAAAAAAAGATTGCTATTCTAGGTATTTGCAGAGGTATGCAATTAGTGAATTGTATTTTAGGAGGTGACTTAGTACAGGATAATGGAATTGATTCAAATAACCTGCACAAGAATGATGGGAAAGATAAGTTGCATTCCGTACAAATATTTTCGGGTACATTATTGAATGAAATTACAAAAGTAGAATTTAGCACTGCTAATAGTGCACACCATCAATCTATTCATAAATTGGGAAATGGTTTGAAGGTGAATGCAAAATCGGCAGACGGAATTATTGAAGGATTAGAATGGGAAGACAAAACAGGGAAACCCTTTTTTTTAGCCGTACAATGGCATCCAGAAAGAATGGATCAATCTGCATTAGGCGAATCGCCTTTATCAAAAAACATCCGTGAATACTTACTCAGTGATATAAAAAGAAACAAGAAATAATTATGCAAATTATTAATCCTGCAACAGAAGAAATCATTACTTCCATTGAAGAAGATACTATCGATTCGATCCATCAGAAATATGAATTATTAAAAAATGGACAATTACATTGGAGCAAAATTGCATTATCTGAAAGAATTGCTGCAATCTCTAGGTTTTATGATTTGTTAGATGCAGAGAAAGAGGAGCTGGCACTTACATTAACCAATGAAATGGGTAAACCAATACAGCAATCGTTAAATGAAATTAATGGGGCCCGTGGCAGGATAAAATATTTTATAGATCATTCTGAAAAATATTTGGCTGAGGAATGGATCACAATTGATGGTGCCACTAAAGAAAAAATTGTGTATGAACCTTTGGGAGTAGTAGCCAATATTTCGGCCTGGAATTATCCCTATTTAGTAGGTGTAAATGTTTTTATCCCAGCATTGATCGGAGGTAATGCCGTTTTATACAAACCATCTGAATACACTTCATTAACTGGATTACATATTCAGCGCTTATTGCACAAGGCCGGAATTCCTGAAAATTGCTTTCAGGCTGTAATTGGTAAAGGCAATGTAGGAGCAGCTTTGCTACAATTGCCATTAAAGGGATATTATTTTACAGGTAGCTATAAAACGGGTAAATCAATTGCAGAAACGGTAGCTGGAAAATTAGTGCCTTGTCAGTTAGAACTCGGCGGTAAAGACCCGCTGTATGTTATGGATGATGTAGAGGATATTAATAAAATAGCTGATGATGTGTTAGAAGGGGTTGTGTATAATAGCGGGCAAAGTTGTTGCGCTGTTGAAAGAGTATATGTGCACGAGAAAATATATGATGCATTTATTGCAGCCGTTACAGCAGCGTGTAAAAAATTAAAAGTGGGAAATCCATTAGAAAAAGGAATGGATATGGGTCCGCTAAGTAGAAAAGAACAACCACAATTTCTACTTGCACAAATCAAGGATGCCATTTCAAAAGGGGCAACTTGTGTAAGTGGTGGAAATATTATCAATACCAAAGGATATTTTTTGGAACCAACAATTTTAACCAATGTCAATCATTCAATGGATCTGATGATGGAAGAATCATTTGGTCCAGTGATAGGAATTCAAAAAGTTAAAGATGATGCAGAAGCTATTGCTTTAATGTTAGATACGGCATATGGACTAACTGCATCGGTATATTCCAAGAGTAAGGAAAGGGCTGAATCTGTTATGCAGGAAATGAATACGGGTACGGTATACTGGAATTGTTGCGACAGGGTAAGTGCTACTTTACCCTGGAGCGGAAGAAAAAATTCTGGACTAGGCAGTACGCTTTCTTTTCAGGGTATTAGAACATTTGTACAACCCAAAGCATATCATTTAAGAGGATAGAAGTCGGGTGTTTTTGAGTGCCATGCTTTTCGCTTAATGAGGGAATGAGGGACGAACGATAGAATAAAGCAAAAAGCGAATGATAGTTCCTCTATGAAGCCGAAAATTGTATATAACTAAGCCTGATTTTAATATTATAGAAAACACCAAATAACATGAAAAAAGCAATTCTCATTTTATTTATCCTGTTCAATGCTAAGGCAATTCAAACTATGGCCCAAGGCCCGGCAATGGTATTTGTTCAAGGTGGAAGCTTTACAATGGGTGGTACTGAAGCTGATGAAAAACCCGCTCATACTGTAATAGTAAGCAGCTTTAGCATAGGTAAATTTGAAGTAACAGTGGCAGAGTACAAGGCATTTTGCAGTGCCGGTGGTATGAGTATGCCTTCTGCACCAAGTTGGGGCTGGAATGATAAACACCCAATGGTAAATATTAGTTTTGATGATGCCAATGCTTATTGCAACTGGCTTAGTGAAAGTACAGGTAAAAATTACCGCCTTCCTACAGAAGCTGAATGGGAATATGCTGCCCGTGGCGGTAACAAAAGCAACGGCTATACTTATGCTGGAAGTGAAGATTTAGACGAATCTGGTTGGAGAATCGATAATGCAGGTGGTCAAACACAGGCTTGTGGTCGTAAAAAACCTAATGAACTTGGGCTTTATGATATGAGTGGGAATGCCTGGGAATGGTGTAAAGACTGGTATAGTGACTCTTATTATAGCAGTAGCCCATCAACCAATCCTAAAGGGCCATCATCGGGGAGTCTCCAGGTTTTGCGTGGTGGCAGCTGGCGCAACTCTGCCGCTACCTGCCGGGTTGCTTTCCGCACCGGCGGCATTCCAGGCTACCGTAACTATGACTACGGTTTTCGGGTGGTGCTTCCCTAGAAAACAGTGGTTCATTAGTCCATCAGGAGATGCGAGATTAGAAATGTTCCTAATCATATCAATACTTTTGGACTTATAATATCTCCAAAATGTTTTCCAGTAATCTCTGAATAAATTGTAGTAGCATCAATTTCAAGTTCATCAGACCAAGCAATGGAATAACCTTTTGTATATACTTTAGCAAATTCACTCTTATCTTGTAAAATTTTAAAAATTTCTTTTTCAACAAGGTCATTTAATTGAATAGTTCCAGACACACCGTCTTCAAACCTAGCACTTATAGTGTAATCTAATAGATAGGTTGATTTTCTAGGCAATCAGATCGTAAATGTTACAAATCTATATGTTGAAGAGCTTGACTTTGGAAATTAGGGGCATAAAAAAAGCCCATTTTCACACTAAGAAGGATACCCTTCAACGGCTTGGAGCCGACCTTCATGTGATACAGGCATTACAAATATACAATAATTATCTGCTAGACAAACCTTTTGCTTTTATATCTGCTCCCCTTTTCGACGAAAGATGCAACTATAATGCGATGATTGAGTATGTGACTATTAGGAAATTGAGGGGTTGAACTTCGTACAATTTTGCAGGAGGTTCATTTCTTAATTTTCTTTTAGCAAAAATCGTAATGTTTAATTTTTAAAATCAAGGCTACCACAGGAAACCATTACAGTATCTGTACCAGCTGTAATTTTGTAAAATAGTTTTTTATCTTTTAATATAAATTCTGCTCTGACCGGCCATTTTGTTTTATGAATGAAAATTGGAATATAAAACAAATACTCTTTTTTGGGTAAAATACTGTTTTTAACACTCTTTAATTGATTTGATTCGTTGTTTAAAAGAGAAGGTAAATCAGTGAGTCCATAGTCGAAATCTTGTACTTTGTCAAATGTCATTTTAGCTTTAGTAAACGCCACTATAAAGTGAGATTTGTCAGCATTGAAGAAATTTAGTGACTGAAATTTAATTTGTAATTCTAACGGAGAGGTAGATTCATTACGTATGTTGGCCCAAAAAATAAAATAATTGTATTCTTTCCCTTTATGGTACACAAGGCCTCCTCCCCTGGGTAAACTATTTGTAATGATTGTTGAATTTTTGGTCGAAGAGGTATAAAGAACTTTGGAATACTCCCAATTTCGATTTTGAACTGACTGTCCTTTCAAGTTTAAAGAAAGTAATATTAGAAGGAAAGTAGAAAATATGTTCAACTTCGAGTTTAATATTTGAGAAAACTTATTCTTTTAACTTTTTATCTGCCCCCTCATAAATAGAAACTGCAACTTTCTTTCCTTGATTGTATACATAACAATCAGAAAATTAAGTACTAGTGATAATTTTTTTTCAATAGATATGATGCCTTCAATATCAGCATAAAAGTGTGGTGGGTTCTGATCTCTGAGCACATCGTTAGGAATAATCACCCTAAAGTACAAATTACCCAATGGTCTGATTTTGTCTTCAAAATGAATATCTAAATAGGCCAGTTTTATTGCTATTTTAGCAAAAAATAAAAATTTACTAATTCGTCAATCCCACTCATGAACTGGATTTCTCAAAAAAAACTATTTATTCTCATCGTTTTTACCTTAACATTTGCTTTTGCCCAGTCACAGGAAGCAAAACCAAAATCCTTTAAATTAAAATTGGGATATTCTAGTAATCAGATCTATAATGGAAGGGCTGATACATTAGCTGTTCCTTATATGACGGGATCTTTCAAATATTTAAATAAATCAGGGCTTTATGCAAAAACGAGTATTTCCTATTTAACTAGTTCTTATGCTCAAAGAATTGATCTGATTGGTTTAGGAATTGGGTATCAAAAATTACTAAACGATCGGTTTTTGGTATCCGGATCTTTCGATAAGAATTTTTACAACTCTAATAGTTTATCTGTTAGCTCAGAAATTCTTGGAAACCTTGGTGCGAGTTTTTATTATTTGAACGATTTCATAGATCTGGGCACTAATTTAGGGGCCATATTTACTACAGGGAAATCTGATGTTAGTGTGAATTTTGATTTTTCACATGATTTCAGTTTCGCTGATGACCAATGGAGTATTGAACCAACAGCTAATGTTAATTTCAGCACCAGACATTATAGTGAGATATATAGTAATAGTCGCAAAAACAAAACTTCTAATTCAGGGAATGTGGTGAGGGGTTCTGACCTAACAACCATTCAGACAATTGATGCAGATAAACTGAGCTTGATGAATTATGAATTTTCTCTTCCTATTAATTACTATGGAAAGGGTTTTGGAGTTTTTATTTCACCAGCTTACTCGATAGCTCAGAATCCATCGGTATTAGTAACAACCACCACTTCAACAAGAACTTCTGGAGGTAATGGGCAGCCACAGACTAGTACGAGTTCTGTTAGTTCTGTTGAAAAAATTCAAAATTATTTTTATATAGAAATGGGGATTAATTTTAAATTCTAAATAAAAAAAGCAGGTTTTAAAAACCTGCTTTTTTTATATTCAAGAGAATATTATCCGTTTGATTTCTCTTTCTTTTCTTTTTTCTCAACACCTTCCTTCTTCTCTTTCTTTTCAACACCTTCCTTCTTCTCTTTTCCTTCTTTTGCTTCTTTTGCTTCTTTTGCTTCGTGTTTAGATTCTTTTGCTTCGTGTTTAGCTTCTTTAGCATCATGCTTGGCTTCTTTAGCCTCATGTTTAGCTTCTTTAGCTTCGTGCTTAGTTTCAGACTTATTGCCTTCTTTTCCCTTTGATTGAGCCATAGAAGTGAATGCAATCATTAAAGCCATTGCAGATAAAATAACTGTTTTTTTCATGGTTTTGTATTTGGTTTGTTTGATCAATTTCAGAACAATTTATGTAATTGTATTACATTGAATTCGTTAAATTTTTCTGTAAAAGCATCAAACTATTATATTGTTAATTTCATAATCAAATATAGCAAAAGCCAAAACTACCCAAACTGACTGATAAATAAAGAAAATGCCCCGCAATAAGCGAGGCATAACTTGTTTGGCTTCCCTTATTGACAGAACCTTTAAGAAAAGAGGTGAAGATATTTTTAATTTGGAAAAGGGCGACTGATTAAATGATCTTTCTTAAGAAATGATCAAGATCAGGAATCTTATTTTCAATAATATCCCAAACAATATCATAATCAATGCCAAAATAATCGTGTATTAATTTATCTCTTGTTCCCGCCATCTTTTTCCACTCAATATGATGGTGGATTGATTTGAATTCATCATCAATTTTCTTTGATGCTTCTCCAATTATTTCAATACTTCTTACAACCGCACGACAAAGCACTTCATCTTTAACGACTTCATCCTTTGTTTTTTTGCAATATGATTTAATATGAAAGTAGTTTCAACCAATATATGTTGAACCAGTTCAAGATTCGAGGCTAACATTTTGTACCTCTTTTAATATGTGCGGACCAATATATTTACTTAACGACTGTGGAGTAACTATTTCTACTTTTCTTCCTAACAAATCTTCTAAGAAAAACGATAAATCCATAAAGTTGTCAAAGCTCTTTTTTTCAGGCAAAAAATTTACTAAAAAATCCACATCGCTAGTATCATTAAATGACCCTCTTGAAAACGAACCAAAAATTCCGAGACTGTTAACCCCATACGACTTTATAATCTCTCGATTATTTGAAAGGGCAACCAACAGGTCTTGTTTAGAATGTATTTTTAACAGGTTCATTGTATTCTCAATTTAAGCTTTTAAAGCCAAAAAAGAAAAAGCAGCCATTTCTGACTGCTTCTTGCTCCCCAATCAGGACTTGAACCTGAGACCCTCTGATTAACAGTCAGATGCTCTAACCAACTGAGCTATTGAGGAATTTCCCGTTTCTGATTTCTCTTTAACGGGCAGCAAAAATAGGGAAAAATGCTTTTCCACAAAATTTCCAGCAAAAAATATCCTACCAATTTAGAAATCCACCCGATTGTATACCTAAATAAAGTCCATCTGGGCGGTTTTCAATGGGGTAAGTCTTGAGATAATAGCCTTCCCCGCTTGTGTTTCGGCCGTTTTCGAGTTTGAAACGGTAGCGGTGGAGCGGACAAACAATATTTCCAGTGGCATCTATAAAACCATTGGCCATAACCCCGCCTGAGTGCGGACATTTATGTGCACAGGCATGAACCTGACCTTCAAATTGAGACAAAGTGATGGTTTTGTCGGCAACTACCACAATGGCTAATCGATTCTCTTGCCAGGGAATTGCTTCGATGCTATCGGCAATTTTATGCCAGTTGTATTTCTTTTCAGACATCGCTGCTTAGTAAAGCATGGTTTTATACGGATAGCGAATTTTGTATTGCGTACGAATTCTTTCTAACATCATCTCCTTTAATTCATCAATATTCATCTTCTCTACTGCCGAAACAAATACACAATTGTTTTCAGTAGCATGATTCCATTTGTCTTTCAGATCCTGTAACAATTCTTGCTTCACATGATCTTCTAACCAATCATCGAATGTGCGTTCGATATACATGTCCATTTTATTGAACACCGAAAGAATTGGCTTGTCAAAGGCTTTCAGCTCCTGCAATGTTTTATTTACTACTCCAATCTGCTCTTCATATTGCGGATGAGAAACGTCTATAACATGTAATAAAATATCTGCTTCACGCACTTCATCTAAAGTGCTTTTGAAACTCTCAACCAAGTGGTGCGGTAGCTTTCTAATGAATCCAACGGTATCGCTTAAAAGGAAAGGCGTGTTTTCAAAAACCACTTTACGTGTGGTGGTATCTAGTGTTGCGAATAATTTATTCTCTGCAAACACATCGCTTTTACTCAACAGTGTCATAATGGTGCTCTTGCCCACATTGGTGTATCCAACAAGTGCCACACGAATAAATTCACCTCTTTCCTTGCGTTGCGTAAATGCTTGTTTATCGATCTCGCCTAAACGTTTACGAAGCAAGGAGATCTTATCCTTAACGATACGACGGTCAGTCTCGATCTCGGTTTCACCCGGACCCCTTGATCCAATACCCCCTCCTTGACGTTCTAAGTGCGTCCACATCCCCTTTAATCTTGGTAACAAGTATTGGTACTGCGCAAGTTCAACCTGCACCTTAGCTTGCGCTGTGCGGGCACGGGCGGCAAAAATGTCTAAGATCAAATCGCTTCGGTCAATGATCTTAACGCCAACCTCTTTCTCAATATTTAATAATTGTGAACCGGTTAGTTCATCATCAAAAATAACGAGGGTAACATTTTTGCCCCTGCAATAATCTTTGATCTCTTCTAATTTTCCCTTGCCCACAAAGGTTTTACTATCGGGACGGGGTAAACGCTGGGTGAAGCGTTTAATAGTAGTGGCACCTGCAGTTTCGGCCAAAAAAGCCAATTCATCAAGGTACTCTGTTACTTGTTCGGGTGTATGCTCCTGCTGAATCAATCCCACTAAAACGGCTGTTTCTACTCCGGTATAAGCTTGTTTTTTCTCAATCAATTGGTAAACTATTTTGGCAAAGGTAACTTTTAAATGGGCTGCTATAAAAAACAAAAGAGGCCCGAGAGCCTCTTTTCTAAATATGTGTCAAAGCGATTATAATCCGCTGATAGTTAAGCCAAATGATACTCTATTCATCACCGGTCCGGTTCCATCTTTCAAAACACCTAAGATGTAATAGGCAGCATCAAATGATACAATACCATATCCGATCCTTCCAGTAACTGCTAAACTTGTTCCATTCAAGAAACGCTTGTTTACCTCTTTTTGAACATAATTAGCGCCATAAATAGAGACGTTATTCTTGGTTTCTAGGTTTTTAGCCTTTGTATAAGATTTTAAAAGGGTTCCCACTTTTACCCCAGCAGCGAACTTCCAAGACTTCATCGGATGCTCAGGATCTGAATAATACCTTAGTTCTACTGGCAATTCAAGATAGGTAGTTACCAACTTGAACTTTTTAAAATGATCGGTACTATCCGTACTTGTAAAAGGAAGTTTAGAAGCATTTGCTCTAACATCAACATTGGTATTGTTGAAGAACATATTACTTGATCCAAATCCAACACCTATGCCCAAACTATAGTGGGGGTTGGTTTTGAAGGGTTTGTCGAGCATGAAATAGAAGTTAAAGTGACGGCTAAAACCACTGGTTCTAACGCTATCAGGCCTACTAGTCCATGAATCAGAACCATACTGAATCATAAAATGATCCGCTGGGCGACTAGACAGGTCTATCTTTGTCCAGTCTTTTTTTGGTGTGGTAGGATTTAAGCTCTGAGCTTGTATAAAAAGCGCACCTGTTATTCCTAAAAGCAGTAATAGAGATTTTTTCATTTGTTTCAGTTAATGACGCGTTTCCGCACTACGGCGGCAAAAATAGTAGAAATGAAGGCATGGGGTGGTTAAAAATTAGTCAAAAGATATTCATTTTGTTATTTATTACGTTTTGTGAGGGAAAATGGAGGGTATTTATATAATTTGCAAGGCATATAATAGAAAAAAGGTAGGGAATGAAGAACGATTTTTTAAAAGGCAAGCGTATTTTAATAGCAGAAGATGATTTTGTGAACCAAAAGCTCATTACACATTCTATGCAAACTACTGGAGCTAGTTTTGATATAGTTGGTAATGGAAGAGAGGCAATTGAGCACTTAATGATGGGTACTTATGATCTGATTATGATGGACATCAATATGCCCGAGATGGACGGATTTGAAGCCACTGATTATATCAGAAAAAAAATGAAGCTCAAGACGCCCATTATAGCAATGACTGGCTGGAGCAGTAAAGAAGATGGTAACAAATTTGAAAATGTAGGAATGAATGGAGCTTTGGCAAAACCATTCGGACTCGACAATCTTTATAAAACTTTATATGAAGCGCTCATTGATGTAAAACCTACTGTAGCTTCTGAAGGGAGTGAAGTTGTTGAGATCGATGAAACACCCAACGTTGATCTTTCTTTATTGAACGAATTATCAGAAAGCGATTCCGAATATAAAAAAACAATCGTGCAAATGTTTTTGGATTCGATGCCAGAAACCATTCAGCAAATCGAAGAAGCATTTGCGATCAAAGATTATGAAGCACTAGCAAAAGCAGCACACTATGCTAAGTCATCACTCTCCGTTATCAATGTTGAAGACCTACGCGCATTGGTTGCAAAAATCGAATTGAATTGCAAAAAAAATGAGAACCTCGATGAACTTGAGGCACTTGTAAAAAGAGTAAAAGTCAAATACAATTTAGTGGTTCAATTTTTATTGGAAGAATTGAAAAAAGCCTAAAATCTAAACTGCCAACCTGCACTGATCAAGTATTGATTTCCTTTCACACCGGGAAGATATTCTTGATTAAACCAAGCAAGACTAATGTTCATCACATTGTGCGGATTTATTTTCTTTTTAAAGTCAAGCCCTAATTTATAACTATTGTATAAAGTAGTATTTATCTGGATGCTATTGTATTTATCATCAGGCGAAATGCCATATCCCATAACGGTTCCAAGGTAATCATCGGTTCCACCAAAGTAATAACGTGCGGTTACATTATAGGAAACAGAAACCGCTTTTACAAAATCGCTCGGAGTAATATAAGTTCTTGCACCTAGTAACCAACTACCAAGATATTTTCCTACATAAGCAGTATAGATCCAAGTAGGAGTTCCACCGAATTTGAGGTAACGAAATCCCAACTCTGCTTCAAAACTTTTTGGAAGATTAGCATACAAAGAAAACCCTGCGCGAAATTTTGGAAAGATGGATGTAGTATCTGAGAATCCTACACTTACATAACTATAAAAAGTTTTACTAAAATGAGGATATGCTTCGATCTCAAATTGAGTAGCAGATTTTGTAAATCGATTTGCATAATTCACTCTTGCTGTTACAGAACCAATGGGAGTTGCTCTGGTATAATCAATGGCTAACAAATGCCAAGGGTCTGCAAATTGTTTATCGAAAGTGTTGTAATCATATGAAATTCCGATCCTGTTTTTGATCGACTCATCTTTAATTCTATTCTCTAGTGATCTTGCTTCCGCATTGCTATTATCTTGTTTAAGAATGGTGTTTGTGATTTCAGTTGCTGCAACAAATTCTTTTAATGAAGCAAGAGATTTTGCTTTTCTGATCAATAGTTCTTGAGAAGCTGGATTTGCTTTTAAACCTCCATCACAAATGGTAATAGCTTCTTTATAATGCTTGTTCCAATAAAGTAAATCGGCATACGCGATTGATGCATCCTCATAAGTTGGGTTTTTTGCCAATACTAATTCAAAGCAGGCTTTAGCACTATCATATTCGTCAGTCCAGGTATAAAGCCTTCCCAAGAAAATTCTAATATCAGCGTAATCTGGACTTTTCTCAAGTCCCTTTTTGCAATAGTTTTTTGCTAAAGGATAATCTTTATGATCGAAAGCGGCGGTTCTAGCTGCTTGGAACAATCCGTCGGAGGTAGTAGTATCAGGTAATGCTTTTGTTTCTTGTGTTGAGCCAACAAAATAGGAAAGGGTAAAAATAACTAGCAAAAGCAGGAATTTGCGGAGCTGAAACATATATGCGAATTTTCTCTATTAAAGGTACTACAGCTTTGCATAACTAGCACATTTCACAAAGCATATCCTTAAGGAAACCTAGTTCAGCCTATCTTTACAGGAATAGATAATAGATTAAAACAAGTAAGTATTTTGAATTTTAGTGAATTTGGACTCGATGAAAGATTGATGGAAGGCATTGATGCCATGGGTTATACCACCGCAACACCTGTACAAGAATTGGTGATGCAGCCCATTTTAGATGGGAAAGACCTGATAGTAAGTGCACAAACTGGCACCGGTAAAACGGCGGCTTTTTTATTGCCACTGATGAATAAACTCATTACCGTTCCGCACGATGCGCATCATATTAATGCGATGGTAATTGTACCAACCCGCGAATTGGCAGTGCAGATAGCGCAAGCAATGGAGGGCATTTCTTATTTCACATCCATTAGTTCGATAGCCGTTTATGGCGGAGGCGATGGTAATTCATTTGGCATTGAGAAGAAGGCATTGAGTGAAGGTTGTGATGTGGTGATCTGTACGCCAGGCAGGATGATCGCGCATTTGAATATGGGCTATGTGAAATTGAAGGGTTTGAAATATTTGATCCTTGATGAGGCTGATAGAATGTTGGATATGGGTTTTCATGATGATATTATGAAGATCCTTTCATTCCTTCCACAAGTGCGTCAGAGTTTATTGTTTTCAGCTACTATGCCGATGAAGATGCGTGAGATGGCAAGAAAGATCTTGGTAGATCCTGTAGAAATTAATATTGCGATTTCAAAGCCACCAGAGAAAATTGTGCAGGAAGCGTTCATTGTGTATGAGCCGCAGAAGATCCCATTGGTGAAATATATTTTGCACTTGAAAGATTTTCAAAGTGTGATCGTGTTTTGTTCGAAGAAGCAAAACGTAAAGCAGCTTACGCAAGAATTGAAGCGAGCGAAATTATCGGTTGAAGAAATTCATTCTGATCTGGATCAAAATAAAAGAGAGCAGGTATTGCTTGATTTTAGGAATAAGAAATTGAAAGTATTAGTAGCCACAGATATTTTAAGCAGGGGTATTGATATAGAAGACATTGATCTGGTCATCAATTATGATGTACCAAATGATGGCGAAGATTATGTGCACAGAATTGGAAGAACAGCGAGGGCATCGAGCGAAGGAACGGCTTATACTTTTGTAACCGAAAAGGAGCAGCAAAAATTTGCTGGCATCGAAGCGCTATTGGAAAAATCTGTTACCAAGGCCCAGGTTCCCGAGCAGTTTGGCGAAACACCCGCTTACAATCCAAGACCCGTTCGCACAGGCGGGGGTGGAGGTGGCGGAGGGAAGCGAAGGTTTAATGGTCCGCCAAGAGGAGCAAACCGTCATTAACCCAAACAAATAGCAAACATTTGAAATCTTGCTTGGAAAATCTGATGAAATGGCTATTTTTGCGGCCCATCAATCAAGAAAATGGACTGTTCCAATAGCGGAACAGGATTTGAAATAGACGAAGAATTTGAAAACAACCCGTTTGTTTTCGGGCCTATAGCTCAGTTGGTTAGAGCACCTGACTCATAATCAGGGGGTCACAGGATCATGCCCTGTTGGGCCCACA
>JAPLEO010000011.1 GCA_026391125.1 Bacteroidota bacterium | reverse complement strand
TTCTCCGTGAAATCCGTGCATTAGTGAATAAGTTTTTTCAAGTTTCCCACTTGTTGACACAAAATAACACTTTTTCCCACTTTAAAACACGTTTTTGAAGCTTTGTATTTATCCACAAGCAAAAAAGGCCTCAAATTCATAGCCAGGTTGGCTTTTAGCCGATTTACTGGAAAGCAACTGTGTTTATAGTGTGAATAGCTGTGGATAACCCGTGAATTAGGTAAAAAATGAGCATTTTAGGAGTGATTTTGATTGATTGAAGGGAGGAATCGCCCATTTCTCTATAAATCCCCTTCAATTTAACCACAGTTTTCCCTCAAATTCCCTTTTAAGAACTTCAGTATTGTATTTTTGCCAGATGCATCCCAAAGACCTCTCGATCAAGGATTTTAGCTATGATTTGCCCGATGAACGCATCGCCAAATACCCATTGGCCGAGCGCGACTTAAGTAAGTTGTTGATTTACAATGGTTCAGGAACGGATGAGGAGTCAACAAAACAGACTCAAACCATAGCAGCATCAAAACAGGAAATAACAGCTCCTATTCAGAAAGAATCAACTTCCGCAAAGACCAGCGCTGCATTTAGATCAAAAATTAGCCAGAGCTCGTACAGGAACATTTTTGAAGTAGTTCCCGAAGGCAGCTTACTGGTTTTCAATAACACCAAAGTAGTAGAGGCCCGGATCCTATTTCAGAAGCCAAGTGGTGCCACCATCGAAATTTTTTGCCTCGAACCCGACGATCGCTACCCCGATATTACAACCGCCATGCTCCAAAGTGGGAAATTGTGGTGGAAATGCTTAGTGGGTGGCGCAAAAAAATGGAAAGAGCCCTTACTAACTAAAACCATTTTACAGGGCGATAAAAAGATTTTACTTACTGCAGAACGCAAAGCCCAAATAGAAGATTATTATTTGATCGAATTTAATTGGGATGATAACAGTTTATCTTTTGCTGAGATCTTACACGCAGCTGGTTTAATTCCATTGCCTCCCTATTTAAATCGTACTGCAGAAACAAGTGATCTTGATCGATACCAAACCATTTATGCGAAATATAATGGTTCAGTAGCCGCACCCACTGCTGGTTTACATTTTACAGATACCATATTTGAAAAATTAGCAACAAAAAATATTTCAAAAGAATACTTAACGCTTCACGTTGGTGCTGGCACTTTCAAACCCGTAAAAGCAGAGAAAATCGAAGACCATGACATGCATGCAGAATTCATAGAAGTGAGAATTGATTTTATACAAAAACTGATCGATCAAATTTCTAAGCAAGGCTTAATTTTAGACAGCACAAATCTGCCCTCGTTCAAATCCCCGAAAATCATTCCAGTAGGCACAACGAGTATGCGCACCATTGAATCATTGTATTGGTTGGGTGTAAAAACAATTCTGCAAACTGATATTACATTATCAGAGCTTGTAGTGCATCAATGGGACCCCTACAATATAGACGCAGCAGGTATTTCAGCAACCTCTGCATTAACTGCGTTGCTTAACTGGATGCAAAATAATGAAACAGAATTGCTGATCACCAAAACACAAATCATCATTGCACCAGGATATGATTTTAAAATTGCGCAAGCCCTCATCACCAATTTCCATCAACCACAATCAACATTACTCTTATTAGTTTCTGCTCTCATTGGTGACAATTGGAAAAAAGTATACCAATACGCGCTCGACAATGACTTTCGCTTTCTTAGTTATGGAGATGGATGCTATCTATCGAAGTGAAGAGATAAAAGATAAGAGTGAAGAGAGGAAGAAAAAGAAGAAAGTGAGGAGTGAAGAAGAAGAAAGTGAGAAGTGAGAAGTGAGGAGTGAGGAGTGATTTGAAGAAGTGAAGAGATAAAAGATAAAAGTGAAGAGAGGAGTGGAAATGAGAAAGTGAAGAGTTGGGCACCGAAATAAGGACACTGTCTCATAAAGTGTGTAAGTAAAAATATAGGGGTTCATCTTTTTAATTAAAGTTGAACCCTTTTTTCAAAGATAGTTAAGAACTGATTTAGGATTAGGCCCCAGTTATGTATAGGCATTGTCCATTTCTTAGTA
>JAPLEO010000105.1 GCA_026391125.1 Bacteroidota bacterium | reverse complement strand
AGCAGTATACGAACCGCATTGGGCGTTTGTAGCGCCTAAGAAACGACCCATACCAAAAGTGAGTCATCATCAATGGACGATTAACGAAATCGATTATTTCATTTTGAAAAAAATGGAAGACAAGGGTCTTGAACCAAATGACAATGCAGAAAAGGAAAGATTAGTTAAACGTGCATATATGGATCTAGTGGGTCTTTTACCAAGTCCACAGGAAACAGAGGCATTCGTTAATGACAAAAATCCTAAAGCCTATGAATCATTAATTGATCGGTTGCTCAATCTGCCTC
The DNA here is from genome assembly GCA_026391125.1 of Bacteroidota bacterium. Lineage (GTDB taxonomy): Bacteria > Bacteroidota > Bacteroidia > Chitinophagales > Chitinophagaceae > Sediminibacterium. The sequence continues at coordinate 9,640 of JAPLEO010000105.1, read as the reverse complement.
AATATGGCGAACGTATGGCGATCAACTGGCTAGATATTGCACGCTATTCAGATTCGCATGGGTTTCAAGACGACAATTATCGGTCGCAATGGCCTTGGCGTGATTGGTTAATACATGCGTTTAATAAGAATATGCGCTATGATAGTTTCATTACTTGGCAATTAGCTGGCGATCTATTGCCAAATGCCAATAAGGAACAAATTTTAGCTACGGGTTTTAATCGAAATCATAAGATCACCGAAGAAGGTGGGGTGATTGATGAAGAATACCGTGTACAATATGTAGTGGATCGTACCAATACTTTTAGTAGGTCTATTCTGGCTGTAACGGTTGAATGTGCTAAATGCCATGACCATAAATACGATCCTATTTCACAAAAAGATTATTACCAATTGTACGCTTTCTTTAATAGCGTTAACGAAAAAGGATTGGAATCAACTGTAGGTGGACCCGAAACCTGGGCTAAAAATCCAAGGATGCAAATCACCACTCAAGATCTTCAAACCACGCTTTCTTTTATCAATAGAATAGATACCAATAAACTAGAAGTATCTATCATGAAAGACAAAGACACTGCAAGAAAAACATTTTTACTAGCAAGAGGTAATTACGATCAACCAACTACCGAAGTTTTTCCGTCCACACCCGCAGCCATTTTACCTTTTGAAAAAAATTATCCCAAAAATAGATTAGGTCTAGCTCAATGGACATTTGATAAACGCAATCCCCTGCCTGCAAGGGTTTTTGTAAATAGGATTTGGCAGGAATTTTTTGGAAGAGGGTTAGTGAAGTCGGCGGCTGATTTTGGTATGCAAGGCGATCTGCCTACACATCCTGAATTATTAGACTGGCTTGCAGTTGACTTCCAGGAAAATGGTTGGAATATTAAAAGATTGGTCAAACAGATCGTTCTCTCTGCTACCTATCAGCAGTCAAGTAAAATATCCAAAGAAAAATTAAACAGAGATCCCGTTAACATATACCTCTCTTATGCTCCAAGGGTTCGTTATCCGGCTGAGTTGATCAGAGATATGCTTTTGGGAAGTAGTGGTCTTTTGAATAAAACAATTGGCGGACCAAGCGTGAAACCCTATCAGCCAGTTGGGCTCTGGGAAATGGCCACTTCTGGAAGAGGGATCTTGAAAAAATATATGCAGGATTCGGGTCAATTATTATATCGAAGGGGCATTTATACGTTTATCAAAAGAACCGTGCCTCCTCCATCGATGATGCTATTTGATGCTAGTAATAGAGATGAATGTCAGGTAAGTCGTTATAGAACTAATACGCCGCTGCAAGCACTCATCATGTTGAATGATCCAACTATGATTGAAGCATCCAAAGCTTTGGCAGATAAATTATTGAAGAAAGAATCTGATCCTTCTAAAATTATCACAGAAGCATTTAAAACAATCATATGTAGAAATCCTTCCAGCAAAGAATTAGAAGCGGTATTAACATATTGGAAAGATGCCAAGGAGAATTTTGATCATAATAAATCTCGAGCTGAAAAAATGATTTCAATTGGGGCATACCAACCTCAATCAAAAAATATCACTGAGTTGGCAAGTACCATGCAGGCAATTCAGATCATTTATAATATGCAAGAAGCAATAACCAAAACCTGATATGGAAAAAGAATTATTTGAACATGGACTAAATATGAATCGGCGCAAATTCATGAGCAGGCTTAGTATCGGCCTGGGAAGTGCTGCATTAGGTTCATTACTAATTCCAGACTTGTTTGGGGGTAATGGTAATCCTGAAGATGCTATTATGCGCGGACTCCCACATTTCGCACCGAAGGCAAAACGTGTTATTTATCTGTTTCAAAATGGGGCCCCTTCACAATTAGAATCTTTCGATTATAAACCATTATTATGTCAGATGATGGGTGAGAACTTGCCAGAATCTGTAAGGGGTGGTCAGCGGTTAACAGGCATGAGTTCTGCTCAAACAAGTTTTCCTTTAATTGGTTCTTATTATAAATTTAATCAACACGGACAATCAGGTGCATGGGTTAGTGAGCTGTTTCCGCATATGTCAAAGATTGTTGATGATATCTGTATCATTAAATCAATGAATACAGAAGCCATTAATCATGATCCTGCACTAACTTTTTTTCAATCAGGTGCACAACAGGGCAATCGTCCAAGTATGGGTTCTTGGGTTAGTTATGGTTTGGGTACAGAAAATAATAATCTGCCTGCTTTTTGTGTATTATTATCCAGAGGAAAAGGCAATGGACAAGGCGTTTATTCGAAACTTTGGACGAATGGATTTTTAGACTCCGTACATCAAGGTGTTCAATTTAGTGGAGGTGAAAATCCAATTTTGTATTTGCAGGATCCGAATGGAATGGACCGGCAAACACGTAGAAAAATGTTAGACAAGATTGCAGAATTAAATCAGGAAGAATTCAACAGTTTTGGTGACCCTGAAATATCTGCAAAAATTCAGCAATACGAGATGGCTTATCGGATGCAAACAGCTGTGCCAGAAATAATGGATACTTCAAAAGAGTCGGAAGATATCATTAAACTATATGGTCCGGATTGTTTGGTACCAGGAACTTATGCTGCGAATTGTTTACTCGCAAGAAAACTCTCAGAGAATGGGGTAAGATTTGTTCAACTATATCATCAAGGTTGGGATCAACATGGAAATTTGCCTAATGAAATGCGCGGTCAGGCTCAGGATGTAGATCAGCCATCTGCCGCTTTAATTACTGATTTAAAACAAAGAGGATTATTAGATGAAACACTGGTAATATGGGGAGGTGAATTTGGGAGAACAAATTATTGTCAGGGTAAAATGCTTGTTGATAATTATGGCAGGGACCATCATCCCCGCTGCTTTACCATATGGATGGCAGGTGGTGGTATCAAACCAGGGATCGTTCATGGAGAAACAGATGATTTTGGATATAATATTATAAAAGACCCCGTGCACGTCCACGATTTTCAAGCTACCGTTTTAAATCTACTCGGATTAGATCACGAAAAACTAGTATATAAATACCAGGGAAGAAGGTTCCGCTTAACTGATCTTTATGGAAACGTCGTAAACAAAATAATCGCTTAAATCAATTGTATGAATAGAAAAGAATTTGTAACAAAAACACTTACTGGAACAGCTGGCTTCTTTATTGCAAAAGATTTGTTTTCAAAGTCACATAAAGATCCAATTTATGGACACAATGAAAAACAATATCGACTCAATAATAAATGGGGGAACCTGAACCCAGAAAAGACACCTGTGAACGATTGTCATGAAATGGTGCAAGATAGTAAGGGGAGAATTTTGTTATTGACCAATGAAACCAAAAATAATATTATCATCTATAATAAATCCGGGAAGCTAATAGATACCTGGGGTAAAGAATTTCCTGGTGCACATGGATTAACCATTCAAAAAACCGGGAAAGAAGATCTTTTATTTATCACCGATACAAACCGTCATCAAGTTTATAAAACTACGATCGACGGTAAATTATTATTTACCATCGATCCACCCACTGAAATCAGTGCTTATCAGAAAAAAGAAGCTTTTGTTCCAACTGAAACTACTGTTTTGGATAATGGAGAATTTTATATTGCGGATGGTTATGGTGCACAATACGTGTTACACTATTCTGCAGATGGAAAGCTGATCAATTATTTTGCAGGCAGAGGAGAGGGGGATGAACACTTAGATAATGCCCATGGTATTTGTTTAGATACCAGACAATCAACACCTACTTTGATTGTTACTGATCGAAGTAGAAATGCTTTTAAAAGGTTTTCATTGGATGGTAAATTATTAGAAGTCATTCATTTACCCGGAGCCTGTGTATGCAGACCTGTTATTAAAGGCGATTATTTATATGCAGCTGTGTTAAGATCTCCGGATTTAAATACGGAAGCATCCGGATTTGTAACCATCTTGAATAAAGAAAATAAAGTGGTCTCTAATTTGGGAGGATCCAAACCTTTATATGAAAATGGAAAATTGAAACCATTATCTCAGACCGATAAAATTTTCACGCATCCTCACGACGTATGTGTGGATGATGAAGGTAGTATCTATGTTGCTCAGTGGGCCTCTGGGAAAGTGTATCCTTACAAATTTACCCAAGTATAAATGGAGCGGATCCGTAAAATTGTCAATGCCATTTTATTTGGTGGCATTGTTTTATTGCTTTTTCTATTCTTATTTGAAGACAAACTTCAGATCCCTATTTGGCTGCAAGTAGCTGGAAGGATGCATCCACTATTTTTGCATTTCCCGATTGTATTATTAATACTATCCATCATTTCTTGTTGGCTTCCTGATGAGATCAAGAATAATTCTGTATGGCTTTATATAAGATCTGCAGCTGCATTCTCAGCCATTATCACTGCAATGATGGGGATGCTATTATCTATCGAACAATCTGATAAAGGCGAAATACTTATCTGGCATAAATGGTCAGGAGTCATTGTGGCAATTGTTTCTTGGTTGTTTTTTATTTACTACGATCAGTTAAAACAAAGGAAACTATATAATCGAATCATTTCGGTTGCGATTTTATTTTTAGTAATACTTACAGGTCATTGGGGTGCTGATCTCACACACGGAGAAAACTTTCTTTTGCAGCCACTTCATTTAGACCAACCCGCATCCATCGATGAAGAGAACGCAAGAATTTTTGCTGATGTGATTAATCCAATCTTTAAAGCGAAATGTGGAAATTGTCATATAGGTCATAACCAAAAAGGCGGACTCTCATTAAATGATAGTTTAACTATTTCTAAAGGAGGCAAAGCAGGTAAGGCTATTGAGCCTGGTAACTTGCAAAAAAGTATCATCCTTGAAAGAGTGCATTTGCCATTAATCGAAAAGAAGCATATGCCATTAACAGATAAACCTCAATTAAGTGAATCTGAAATGAAGCTTTTAGAAATATGGATAAAAGCAGGTGCCCCTTACACTAAAAAAATAATGGAGCTTCCAATCAATGACAGTTTGAGGATCTTGGCATTCGAATATTTGCAACCATATCTAAGCCTTAAAAAAGAACCCGTTTATTCATTTGCTGCTGCTGATGAGAAAAAGATTTCGGAACTGAATAATAATTATCGGATCATTAAACCTTTGGGATTTCATTCACCCGCCTTATCAGTGTCTTTTTTTGGAAAAGCAATATATAGTTTCGAAAAATTAAAAGAACTAGAAACAATTAAAAAACAAATACTCCATCTGAATCTTTCAAAAATGTTGGTTACAGATGATCAATTAGATCTAATAGCCACATTCCCCAATCTAGAAAGACTAAATCTAAATTATACTGGTATCACAGAATTGGGTTTAAATAAGCTTTCTAATATGAAGAGTCTGAGATCCATTTCTTTAGTTGGGACAAATATTGGAAAGGCCGGATTAGAAAATTTATTAAAGAATAAAAACATCAAAGAAGTATTTATTTGGGACACCAAAATAGTAGGTGATGATGTAGTTAAGATTAAAAAAGAAAATACTGCTGTTCAAATTGACCAAGGTTTTACTGGCGCCGATACCACATTGCTTGCATTGAATATACCTTTTGTAAAATCTCCATCTGGCTTTTTCAAAGAAACAAGATCTATTGAATTTGGCCATGTACTAAAAGATGTTTCTATTAAGTATACTACAGATAGGTCAGAACCAGATAGCAGTAATGGAATTGTATATAAGAATCTATTAGTAATTGATAGTACCACCAATTTTCAGTTCAAGGCATTTAAAAAGGGATGGCTGCCTAGTAAATCAACAAAAGCAAGTTTCATCAAAGCTGGTATGCCAATTGAAAAAACAATTCTAATTACTCCTGCAGATTCTAAATATAATGCCCAAAGCGATAAGGTATTAACAGATTTAGATTTGGGTGATATTGGTGATTTTAGTTCTAAATGTTTGGGCTATCAAAAAAATGATGCAGTACTCATTTTTGATTTGGGAGTAGCTAAAACAGTTCAAAAAGTAAATGTCAATACTTTGCAGAGCATTGCTTCTTACATTTTTCCTCCAACTCGTTTAGAGGTATTAGGAAGTGTTGATCAAATCCATTGGGTAACTCTTAAAGCTATCAATCCAATAGCTCCAACAAAAATAATACCTGCTGAAAATTATATGTTTCAGTTGGCATTTAAATCAACCACTGCTCGATACATAAAGTTAATTGGTTCACCAGTTAAAAAACTTCCAACATGGCATCCGGGGAAAGGGCAGCCAGGATGGTTTTTTATGAGTGAAGTGATTATTTATTAAATGGCTTTTCTTATTATTTGATTTTAAAGAAAGTCTAAGTGTATGATCCAGTAAAAGAAACTAACCTATTTATTTTTTCGATAAACAAGATTGCAAAAACAAAAACGGCACCATGAAAAAAACAAGCAAAAATATAATAGCTTTTTTACTAGCCCTTTTTCTCCTCGTAAACAACACGCAAGCTCAAACACTGCTGAAAATTGGTAACGAAACAGAACAGCAAAAAGAAAAAAGGATGCAGTGGTGGACCGATGGTAGGTTTGGTATGTTTATTCACTGGGGACTATATGCTTTACCTGCTCGACATGAGTGGGTAAAAAACAAAGAAAGATTAACCAATGAAGACTATCAGAAATATTTCGACGAATTTAACCCCGATCATTTCGATCCAAAAAAATGGGCCAAAGAAGCAAAAGCTGCGGGCATGAAATATGTGGTGATGACCACCAAACACCACGAGGGATTTTGTTTGTTTGATAGCAAGTATACAGACTATAAAGCTACAAAGACGCAAGCAAAACGAGACCTGGTGAAAGAATATGTTGATGCATTTAGGGCGGAGGGAATCAAAATAGGATTTTATTATTCATTAATTGATTGGCACCATCCAGATTTTACGGTTGATAGAAATCATCCACAAAGGGTTTCAAATGAAAATGATACGGCTTATGAGCGCTTAAATAAAGGGAAGGATATGGCCAAGTATCGCAAGTATTTATATAATCAAGTAACCGAACTCCTATCTAATTATGGCAAAATAGATGTATTGTGGTTAGATTTTTCATATCCTGTAAAAAATGGGAAGTCAAAAGAAGATTGGGGATCTGTTGAATTATTAAAACAGGTTAGAAAATTACAACCTGGCATCATTGTTAATAATCGATTGAATTTGGAAGCCTATTCAGACGGAGCAGATTTTGTAACACCCGAACAAGTGAGTCCTAAAAAGCTAGAGGCATACAAAGGAAAAACATGGGAGACCTGCCAAACATTTTCAGGCTCTTGGGGCTATTATAGAGACGAAAATACCTGGAAAACGCATCGTCAATTACTTGATTTATTAATCACTTCTACTGCAAATGGGGGGAATCTGATTTTAAATGTTGGTCCTACTGCCAAAGGCGAATTTGACTATCGCGCTACTAGTGCATTAGATAGTATTTCTGTTTGGATGCAGGCTAACAATAAATCAATTTATCAGTGCACGTATGCACCAGATTCTTATGAAGTTCCAGTCAATCAAAAATTAACCTATAATCCAACCACCAAAAGATTATATGTGCATTTGTTTGAGTATCCAAGCAATGGTTCACTTGTATTACCAAATTATGTTGGGAAAATAAAATACGCTCAATTACTGAATGATTATTCTGAAGTTAAAATGGCAGATAATGGTAAAGACTTAATTATTTCATTACCAACCAAAAAACCAAATTACGAGATTCCAGTGGTGGAATTGATATTAAAATAGTAATGGCAATATAGTATTAGGAATTTGATAATCCAGAAATTTCATAAATTAGGGTACAACTTAAAAGTTATGGAATCAATTTTTGTACAATTGTATTTTTTACATCATGTTCGGTTTTTAAAACTTCAATGACGCCTACAGAGTTATTTACTGTATTGCCGGAACTAATACGAGCATCGGTCATTTTTGCATATATTGGAATCTTCAGCAAGTGATTCGAGTGGGTTATTTACGATGTATTTGTCAAGTATTTTGTGCCAAATACTTGACATTTAGGTGTGTGAAGGTTTCCCCCAATAGGTATTCATACAAGATTTAATACCATATTGGGTGGTAATCTGGGAGATGCACATTTAGAAGCGATATTAAAGGCCTGGGATTAGAATAACAATAAAATGCACAGTAACAATAATTTTGTTATTGTGCAAAATAATGTTATTATTGTAATTGTATGAGAGAATTATCAGCCTATTTAGATGACTGCTTTGGAGCTGCTTTCAAAGCGATACCAATTGGAAAACAAGAATTGGGTACTATCCCGTTGTATCTCAAAGGTAATTTTACATTCTATACAGGGAGCCTAAATAAACAATCGTTTATCTGGGCAAATGTGCCTGACACAAATTCTAGTTCGCCTTTCCAGTTGGAGAAGCAGAGTTTTAAGCTTAAGCAGTTACTTAAATCACCAATCGTTTTTGTATTTGATCAGTTAGATAGTTGGCAAAGGAAAAGGTTAATTGAAAGGAATCTGGCATTTGTACAACCAGGGAAGCAGATATATATACCAGAATTATTTCTGCAGTTAAGTGATATAAATCGATCTGAAAATTTACCATCAATAGACAATGATAAATTATCGGCGCCAGCACAATTTGCCGTTTTGTATCATCTGCAAGTAAATAATCTGGAGCATAAATTATTTCAAGAAATAGCTGGGTTGTTGGAGTATTCTTCCATGACAGTTACAAGAGTGATAAAAGAGTTGTCTTTGTTAGATCTTATTTCGATTGAGGGTACAAAAGAAAAGTCAATACAGTTTAAAATGAAAGGACGTGCCTTATGGCAGCAGGTAATGCCTTTAATGAATTCGCCAGTAAGAGAAGTTTGGTATTCTGATAAAATAAATACACCTCGCATCTTTATGGTAGCTGGCGAATCTGCTTTGTCGGAATATAGTATGTTAGCTAGTCCACAGCAGAAAACATTTGCTATTGGTAAAGACCAGTTTCGTAAACTCAAATTTGAAGGATCAATAAAAGGATTTGATAAAAAATATGGGGATGAGAAAATAGAAGTTTGGCATTATGATCCCCAATTACTCGCTAAAAAAAAGCAGGTGGATAAACTTTCATTGGTTTTGTCTATGAGTATGGAAAATGATGAAAGGGTAGATGCTGCATTAAATGAACTAATAAATAAATTTCAATGGTTGTAGGGTTAGATTTATTTCAAAAACATTTTCAGGGTTATACAGATCACTATGTTTTAATTGGTGGTAGTGCTTGCGATTGGCATTTAGAAAAAGAAGGTTTGCCATTCAGGGCAACTAAGGATTTGGATATTATTTTAATCGTTGAAGCACTATCTGATGATTTCGTCAATCATTTTTGGGAGTTTATAAAAGAGGGAGAATATGTCATTGCCGAAGTAGGCGATAAGAAAAGCTTTTATCGTTTTATTCAGCCCCAAACTGAAGGCTATCCCAAAATGATCGAATTGTTTTCACGTAATCCTGATGTCATAAAAGAATACCCTGGAATGCATCTGACAGATATTCCAACTGGTGAAGATGCTTCAAGCTTATCGGCTATATTATTAGATGACGTTTTTTATAAGTTCACGATAGACAATACCATTATTTCTGATGGGTTACATGTAGCAAATGACTGTGCATTAATTTGT
>JAPLEO010000128.1 GCA_026391125.1 Bacteroidota bacterium | reverse complement strand
TCTGCATCATCGGAATTGATACAAACATTCAATCCTACTTTCTGCATGATTGCTGCGTTATAAGCGATCGCGTCTGTTACTTCTACTTTATAATAATACCAATCAGAGAAAGTTGAAGCACTAGATCCGTGTGCTTTCATTTTGTCTGCGACCTTATATCCTTCCAAAATATGTGTAAACGTATTAAATGTAAACCCGTATTTATCACCCACGCGCATTGCAGCGGTGATTTCACTTTGTACATAAGAGTGACAAGTAATAAAACGTTTCTTATTTAATATTTCAACTAGTGCATCCAATTCAAGATCCCTTCTTGTTTTAGGATCAAGCTTCATTGCTTTTTCATAATCTTTAGCACGAGCAAATGCGTCGTTCAACACTTCAGCAACACCCATACGCGTATCTGGAAAACGATTGTTTCCTTGAGATGCGGTTGTACGTTTAACGTTTTCACCCAATGCAAATTTGATAAAAGGATCAGCACCCTTAAATTTCAAACCCTCATCATCAGCACCCCAACGCAATTTGATCAATTGTGACTGACCACCAATTGTGTTAGCCGATCCATGAAGAATTTGAGAACTAGTTACACCGCCACTTAACTGACGATAAATATTGATATCTTCTGGATTAAGATTATCACCAATGCGCACTTCAGAGGTAACAGATTGTGCACCTTCGTTGATAGAGCTTGCAGCAATATGTGAGTGTTCGTCAATGATACCGGCAGTAACGTGTTTGCCTGTTGCATCAATAGTTCTAGCGCCCGACTCAGAAAGGTTCTTACCAACTTTAGCGATCTTGCCGTCTTTCAATAACAGGTCTGTGTTTTCAAGAATTCCATCTTTTTCGTTGGTCCAGATAGTTGCGTTTTTGATCAAGATAGTTTCTTGTTTTGGAGCCTGCGCCTCTTCCCAACCATAACCATCAAAGGGATAAGTTACTTTGGCAAGACGTTGTGGAGGACTCTGTCTTTTTCTAGTAGAATCTGATGATGCAATTGAAACCGAATCAAAAGTTGCTGTCCAAGTAATTTTATTACCTGCAGTATCTTCTCCGTATCCACCCCAAGACATTCCATTAGACACACCACTTAAACGGTAAACCGTTGGAGTAAATCCACCACCGCCTCTTGCAAATCCTCCACCGCCCATTCCTTGCGGAGCAGCTGTTGTTGGAGCTGTGCCCGCTGCAGGAGCAGCAGGTGGTTGAGGTTTTCTAGCAGGAACTGGAGAGAAACTTAATTTCACCAATTTGCCATCAAAACTGAATTTACCAGTTAGAGTATCTTTTCCAATCACATTTGCGGTACTGGTGTTTTTTACATCCAATGTATATTTAACCGGACCGTTAGCTGTATTAATTGATAAGGTATAGTTTCCTTTTACATCAAACCACTGATCGTCTTTCACGCTGAACTTATCACCCGCAACCCAGTTTTGTAAAATGGTTGTTTTCTCAGAGAAGATCGGACCAGAGCTAATTAAGAAGTTCGCAATCTTTCCGTTTTCTAAACTTCCCACTTTATCATACAAGCCCAATAATGTAGCCGGTGTTTTTGTCAAAGCTTCTAAGGCACGAGTTTCGCTCAAGCCCATTTCAATTGCCTTTCTAAGATTAGTAAGAAAGGTCTTACTATCTCTTAAATCAGACGAAGTGATACAGAAAGGAATATTTGCTTTTTCTAAAGCGCCTGCGTTAGTTGGGGCAAGTTCCCAGTTTTTCATGTCGGCCAAAGAAACAGCGCGCGCATCGTTAGGGTCTTCCACATCCATTGCCTGAGGAAAGTTTAGGCCAACAATCAAAGTTGCTTTTGTTGCTGCAACTTCTTTCAAACGTTGGTATTCGTTTCCAGATCCCTTAATAATATATTGTACAGAAAATTCATCACCAATACGATCAGCGCGAATTTCAGACCATTTATCATCTGCCTCAAAAATTTGAGGAAGGGCTTGGTTGTCGTTCAGGCTTTGTAGTGTAATATTCAAACCTTCTTTAGCGGGTTTGTTTTTATACCACTGTGCATCGATATAGGTTTGGCGCAATAAAGCGATCGAGCCCATTGCACTACTTGGATAAGATTGAGAAGATGATCCTTTGTTAAAAGAAAAATGTGAACTCGCTTTATCTTTTAGCACCACCAAATTTTCTTTGGTTTCTGCAAGTGTTACAAAAGCACCTGTTCCTCTAGCGATACCATCTTTCACGTGTGTTAATACAGAACCAAAACCCAACTCGCGCAAACCCTTAGCTTTTGCCGCGTCGACGGTGAATTGCTTTACTGCATCTACTTCTGGGTGCACGGCCTGATTCCAACCATAAGCACCTTTGCTATTGGAGGTTAACTGAGCAGGACCACCAAAATTAAATCCGCCTGGGGTACGCTGTGGTTGAGCAATTCCATAGTCGCTATAAATATCTACAAATGAAGGATAGATATATTTATTCTTACAATCAATAACCACCGCATCTTTTGGAATGGCTACCGACCCCGTTGCGATTGCAACGATTTTTCCATCTCGAATTACTAGTGTAGCATTGGTTAAAGTTGTTTGAGCGTCTTTTACAATGGTTGCATTTGTAAAAGCGTAACAACCTTCCCGCTTATCGGCGACGCCATTAACAGGAAAGCTTTCTTGGGCTTGGAGCATTGAAGCAAACAAGGTGCCCAAGAAAAAGAGTTTAATTTTTCTCATGTAGTTTTGGTTTTGGACGAACTTAAATGTAGTAAATAAATGGAAAGTCAGTTAGTTGTGTATTTTAAAAAGTGATGAATGGTTGAAGAGCTTATTTTTTCTTCTCAACGGGCGATTTTCTAAATCTTTTGAAGGGATCATATTTAATATTAACCTTACCCGTCTCGTCCGACTTGGCTCTAAGGAAAACACTCATCCCGCCCTTCTTCCCGGATCCTACACTTTCTGGGTTATAATCTTTTTTAGTAGCGAGGTTGCTCAAAGGAACCTGAATGCTAATGTCTGTAATTTTTGGTCCATATACCCCTTCAACAAATAGAGTCAATACCGAACTATTTATTTCCATCCGATTAATAGTGATCTCTCCTTTTTTGAAATCAAGATCATCTTTGATCTCAGCAAATTTGACATCGGTCATATTTCTGTTTTTTGTTAAAAAGTTCTGAACGTTTTTAATCGGACCAAAATCAATCAGCTCTCCGTTTTTTATAGAGAAATTTGCTTTGCCGGTTAATGACCCTAAATCAAAGTCTCCCTTTTTGGTTAGGTTTAAAGAAAGGTTACTATTGAGCGCAAGTGTTCCTCGTATGTTTTTTGATGTAAAAGACTTCTGCCCAAAATTATCGAACTCTCTCATGATCCTTTCTGCATTCAGATTGTTCATTTGAATATTACTAGAAAGATTATAGATACCACCTTCGGCCTCTCTCACGTTTGCTTTTATAGATAAACTACCGGCTCCATGTGATAAAGAAGCTTGTTGTAAATTCCAGGAATTTTCGTCTACTCGCATTTTTGCTTGTAGTTTGTTAGCTTCAAAAGAATGGTATTTTAATTTATCTGCTTTAATATTTACATTGATCCTTCCATTTGATAAAAGCGCATCTATTCGATCAAGTGTTTTTGTTAGTGAGGTATTTGTTTTTTTCTTCTCTCTTTTTTTCACTGGATATTTTCTAGAAACAATACTACTTAAGTGATCGATGTTTAGAAGTGGGGAGTAAACATTTAAATCTAACTCAACACCTTCGGGTGTTTCGCCAATTAGCGCCAATACGTTTTTTGCTCTTCCCTGCATGGTTATTTGTGACCCACCAATCATACATTGTAGTGTATCGATATTAATATTTGAATTATCAATTCTAATTTTTGCATTGCAATGTGAAAGCACAGCGGCGGATGCGTTCATTGTAATTAGTCCATCGTGTAATTCTATGACACCACTCTTCTTTGTGTTTTGTGGAGTTGGATTTTCTAGTGGACCCTCTATCATTAGATCCATTTTTCCGGAACCGGTTGACAAGGTAAATGATTGTGTGTCTAAAGATTTATCTGGATCGTTTACATCAAAGTCGGAATGTATGTCTGCGCTTAAATATGGGTTGGTTAAATTAATAATTAAAATGTCGTCAGATTTAATTCTTAGCCCCCCAAACTTTGCATTGAATTGATGGATCGATATTTTAGAATTTTCATCATTACGTACACTACCCGTAACATTTTCATTTAAAAAAGAGCCCTTAAAATTTGCGGAATCCAGTGAAATAAAAGAGGTGTTGATACTGCTGTTTATGGATTCAAACCGGGCATTAATATACGGGTCGCCCCCGCCAACCAATGATCCTGCAATAGTGGTATGCACTTTTAATGGGCCAGATACATCTACGATTCTTGTGATTGCCCCAGCTATTTTTTTAGTTAATAATGTTTTTGCAAATGCTAATGTGATATCCGGTGTTTTCACATTCAGCTCAAACTTTTGAATTTTACCAAATTCAAATTTTGCTTGAAACAAAAAAGGTTGTTTTGAAATGGTGATGGGCATGCTATCAATTTGAAGAACAGCAGCCTTTGGTAAAAACTTAAAATCATATTCACCCGCGAGTACATGATTTTGTACGAACGATCCGAGTCGTTTATTAAATGAAAAGTTTTTGATTAAGATATCCTGGTCCATATGGATATCAAAAGCGGAGTCATCTAGTTTGGTTTTCGCTTGAATTTTATTAATTAAAAAATCAAACAATTTATTTTCTTTGTTGTCGTCGATAGTAACAGCAACGTTTTCTAATTCTATTTTATCTAATAAGTTTTTTAAATCTTCATCTTCCTTTTTCTTTTCTGGTTTTGGTTTGTTGTTTCCCTTTAATAGATAGCCATTGGTATAACCGCTAATATCTGTATAAATATAGAAGCCTGCATTTTTAACGGTGAGTTTGTTTACAGAAATATCAAGCAGCAATAATTTGAACGGATTAATTCGTACAAATATTTTTTCTGCTTGAATTAATGCATGTCCGTGTTTAGAATATAAGGAGTCGGTTACTTTAATGTTTTTGATACCAATAGCGATGTAAGGAAAGTTTTCAAATAGGCTAACACCCATATCTTCTATGGAAACTTTTCCGCCAATGTTTTGACTAATTTTTTCTGTGGCCTCAGCTATTAGCTTTGTTTTGTGTGTAGAAACGTAAATACTAATTACGGTAAAAGCAATAATGATAATAGCTAATAATACACCTAAGGTTCTAAGTGTATTCTTGAGGTATTTGTTCAAAGCGACAGTTTGTTTTAAAGTTAATAAACAATCGCTTATAAATTATCGTCCCATATAGACCATCAAGATCTGTACGTCGCTTGGGTTTACACCGCTAATTCTACTTGCTTGTCCAAGCGTTCTTGGTTTAATTTTTTTGAATTTTTGCAATGCCTCTTTAGAAACTGCAGATACTTTATCGAAGTCAAAATTTTCAGGAATAATCAAGTCTTCCATCTGACTCATTTTCTTAACCAACGCTACTTCTTTCTCAATATATCTTTCGTACTTAATCTGAATTTCTGCTTGCTCAATTGAATCTACTGATGCATCACCAAAAGCCTCTTTTAAACTTGGCACCGCCTTCATCATATCATTCAAAGCAACGTTTGGACGTAGAATTATTTTAGATGCTTTTTGTTTTTCAGATATAACAGCAGAACCGACCGACTCTAAGAAGGGATTGATAGCTTCTGCATCTATATTAAAATTGTTTAATGTGTTCTTAATCTCAGAGACAGACTCATTTTTCTTATTTACCTGGATCATTCTTTCTTCAGAAGCCAGGCCTAGTTTGTGCGAACGTTCGGTTAAACGAATGTCGGCATTGTCTTGGCGAAGGAGTGTTCTGAATTCGGCGCGACTGGTAAACATCCGATAGGGTTCGTCGGTTCCTTTGCTAATAAGATCATCTATTAATACGCCTATATAAGCTTCGCTCCTTTTCAACACAAAGGGTTCGAGCTGCTTTGATTTTTGGTGGGCATTGATTCCAGCCATCAAACCTTGGCAAGCAGCTTCCTCATAACCCGTAGTTCCGTTAATTTGTCCGGCGAAGAAAAGGTTCGGCAACATCTTGGTTTCCAACGAGTACTGTAATTGGGTAGGTGGAAAATAGTCGTACTCGATCGCATAACCAGGACGAAAGATCCTACAGTTTTCAAAGCCCGGAATCATTCTTAATGCTTCGTGTTGCACCTCTTCGGGAAGTGAAGTGGAGAATCCATTCACATATATTTCTACCGTGTTCCAGCCTTCGGGTTCCACAAATATTTGATGACGATCACGATCTGCAAAACGATTGATTTTGTCTTCGATACTCGGACAGTACCTTGGTCCAACACCTCCAATTCTTCCCTGGTACATCGGACTCCTATCAAAGCCCGTTTTCAAAATATCGTGAACCGTTGTATTCGTATAAGTAATATGACAAGAGCGCTGGTTCTCTGGTTTCAATTTTTCTAGTGGTAGATAGGAGAACCCAACAATTTCTTCATCCCCCTTCTGTTCTTCCATTTTACTATAATCCAAACTTCGTCCGTCAACCCTTGGTGGCGTACCGGTTTTAAGTCGATCTGCTTCAAACCCCAATTCTACCAGTTGTTCAGTAATTCCAGTAGCCGCTTTTTCGGCAACCCTGCCACCACCGAATCTTTTTTCTCCTATATGAATTACCCCGTTTAAGAAAGTACCACTAGTAACCACCACGGCCTTTGAGTTGATCTCGTTCCCCATTCCAGTAATAACACCCGCTGCCTTACCGTTTTTGATGATGATCGACTGTACCATGTCTTGATAAAAATCAACATTTGGCGTCTGTTCTAACATCTCCCGCCACTTTGTAGCGAACAACATACGATCAGATTGTGCCCTCGGACTCCACATGGCCGGACCCTTACTCCTATTCAACATCCTAAATTGAATCATACTTAAGTCTGTAACGATCCCACTATATCCACCAATTGCGTCTATTTCTCGAACTATTTGTCCTTTTGCAATCCCACCCATTGCTGGATTACAGCTCATTTGGGCAATAGTTTGCATATTCATCGTAATCAACAACACTTTACTACCCAAGTTTGCCGCAGCCGCAGCCGCCTCACAACCCGCGTGCCCCGCACCCACAACAATCACATCGTAATCTGGAAACATTCTTTTTATTTTGGGGGCAAAGATAAGAATAAGTGAGGAGTGAGGGGTGAGGAATGGGGAGGTGTTTCACGCGGAACCTTTTAAGATAAAAGATAAGAGATAAAAGTGAAGAGAGGAGGAAGAAGAAGAAGAGAAGAGATAAAAGATAAAAGTGAAAAATGGACAGGCAATGTCGAAATCAGATAAAGGGAATTGGTGCAAACGGAGGTGTTTATGTTTCACGTGGAACAAAACTAAGTGAAAAGTGAGTGGTGAGGAGTGAGAAGTGGACGGGGAAGGTTGAAATCATGGGAAGGGGATTGGTGTAAACTGGAGAGTTTATGTTTCACGTGGAACAAAACTAAGTGAAAAGTGAGTGGTGAGGAGTGAGAAGTGGACGGGGAAGGTTGAAATCAGGTCTAGGGGTTCGGCGTAAATAGAAGAAAGTATGTTTCACGTGGAACCGTTTAAGATAAAAGATAAAAGTGAAGAGAGGAGGAAGAAGAAGAAGTGAAGAGATAAAAGTGAAAAGTGAAAAATGGACAGGCATTTGTTTCACGTGGAACTTTTCGTTGCGCGAAACGGGGTCAACTAGTCAACCAAACCTTTCTTATATAGACCTAAATAGTAGTCTTCTTTGTTTCGCATGATGGCGATATCGGCTTTTTTCTTGTCTTTATATCCGCAAAGGTGTAGGGCGCCATGGAAAAGTACCCGGAGGGTTTCGTCGGATAGGCTTGTATTTAGTTCAGATGCATTGTCTTTGATCCTTTCTAGGCTTACATAGATCTCTCCAATAATCTTAGATGGGGTTTCGGATAGGTCGAAAGTGATGATATCGGTATAGAAATCGTGCTGCAGAAAGTCTTTGTTTATTCCCAAAAGGTACTCATCAGAACAAAACACATAGGTCAGCTCTACCAGGGCTTTCCGCTCTTTTTTAAATAGCTGCTCTATAAATTGTTTCAATCCCGTTTTGTTGGGGAATAAAAAGGTTTTGTCGGCGTTTCTAAAAGAGATGGTCTTCATATAATTCTATTACTACAAAAATCGTAACTATTTGCACAGCATCCGTATTACCTTTGTAAAATATATTGATTAAATGAAGAGATTGTCAGAGTTAGCGATTGGTCAGAAGGCAGAAATTATTTCATTCGAGAAGGATGAGATCTTTATTAAGTTAATGGAGATGGGTTGTGTGCCCGGTGAAATCATTAAAGTAGAACAGAAAGCACCCCTGGGTGATCCTATTAGCATATCTGTTGCGGGTTATCATTTGAGCTTACGCATCAATGAAGCAAACAGCATTTTCGTGGAAGTCGTTTAAATCCTTAACAAACTGATAGACAAAGCATTGTATGAATATCGGACTCTATTTTGGCTCATATAATCCCATTCATATCGGACACCTGATCATTGGAAGTCATGTGGCCAATCATACAGATATGCAACAGGTTTGGTTTGTGGTTTCTCCTCAAAACCCGCTGAAGCCTTCGACTGTTTTATTGAACGAATACCATCGACTACACTTAGTACAGCTAGCTGTGGAGGGTGATGCTCAATTGAAAGCTTCTGATGTAGAGTTCAAATTACCCAGACCCTCCTATACGATCGACACCCTAACCTATCTTCAAGAAAAATATCCGCAGCACCAATTTTCTGTGATCATGGGAAGCGACAGTTTTCAGAACCTGCCACGCTGGAAGAATTTCGAATTACTTGCTAAAAATTATTCCTTCATCATTTACCGCAGGCCCGGCTTTGAGATCAGCGATCTGTATGGAGCGCAAGTCCAGATCCTCGACGCACCCCTACTTGAAATCTCAGCCACTAATATCCGCCATGCAATTAAAGCTGGACAATCGGTTCGGTATTTATTAAGCGATGCGGTGCGAGAAGAAATTGAAAAAACGGGCTACTACAAATAACTACAGGCTGGATTTGCAAACCACGGCACCCCCTATGTTTTTATAATAAAATGAATATCAATCGTTTATCGATTATATGTTGTTAGTTTTCGGGACCCTACTACATCTAAAAAGCCGAGAAAAGCTTCAAATACATATCTGAAAAACGCTAATTCAAAACAGTAATTAGCTGTTAAAACCCATATTCACCGCTCAATTCGGGGCCTAAAGACACTCATCAAATTATTTATTTAGTTTGATTTTCATTGAATAGTTTTAGAACACAAAACTAAACACATGAAAATAAGGTTTTTCATTGCGGCCCTAATGCTTTGTGGCATTGGTAGAGCGCAGCTTACAGTAGAAAAAATTATGCAGGATCCCAAGTGGATCGGAACTTCTCCGGCGAATGTGCTTTGGAACCAAGACAGTAAGTCGGTCTATTTTGGCTGGAACCCCACCCAACAAATCTCAGATAGTTTGTATCAATTTGCGCTTGGCGGATCTGC
The DNA here is from genome assembly GCA_026391125.1 of Bacteroidota bacterium. GTDB lineage: Bacteria > Bacteroidota > Bacteroidia > Chitinophagales > Chitinophagaceae > Sediminibacterium. The sequence goes on along the minus strand of JAPLEO010000128.1, from coordinate 14,930 downwards.
TCCAGCGAAAGCGAATTATGTAGAAACGCAAAAAGCAACTGCCATCACCAATGGCATTTATAATAATAGCAACACACAATTAGTATATGTATATCGCGGCGATATTTTTTTACTCGATTTAAAAACGAATGTTACTACACGTGTAACTCAAACAGAAGATTTTGAAAGCAATCCAAAATTTTCTGCGAACAACGAATGGTTGGTTTATAACAAAAATCAAAACCTCTATGGTTGGAATATTAAAAACGGAACAACCGTACAAATCACGAATATAAAATCTGGCGGAGAAACAGCAGCCGCTTTTGTACCCCCTGGCGCTGGTGGCGGAAGAAATTTTGGCGGTGGCGGTCAAGCAAGAACCGATGTTGGTGGACGCGGACCCGTTGTTGCTGCAGGCGGACAAGACCAGTGGTTACAACAAAACAGTTTATCGCTTTCTCAAATTCTTCGCGAGCGCAAACAAAAAAAAGAAGCGCGTGATGCATTCTTAAAATCAAACAAAGACATCGACACCATCAAGACAATTAGTATTGGTGATAAACAAATGCAGTCTTTGCAAATTAGTCCGGATGGAAGATTCATCAGCTATAGATTATACACTGCTCCTACTCCTTCAAAAAACACCATCGTTCCAGACTATATGGCTGAAACAGGCTATACCACTGATATTCCGGGTCGCACGAAAGTTGGTAACGCTTTAGGAAAATTTGAAACATGGATCTATGATAAACAGAAAGAAACTGTTTATCAAATTCTAACAGATAGTATTCCCGGTATCGCAGATCTTCCTGATTATGCAAAAGACTATCCTCAAAAATTTGCGAATAAAAAAATCACCGCAAGACCAGTTAGCATGAATGGTCCGATTTGGAACGATGCGGGCACAGCTGCAATTGTTGATATTCGTTCACAAGACAATAAAGACAGATGGATCATGCGCGTGAATCCAGAAAATGGAAAATTAAGTTTGATCGATCGTCAGCGCGATGAAGCCTGGGTAGGCGGACCGGGCGTTAGTGGATTTGGTGCCAACATTGGTTGGATCAACGAAACACAATTCTATTATCAAAGCGAAGCAACGGGATATTCACACTTATATATATATGATACAAAAAGCGAAACGAAAAAAGCGCTGACCGCTGGAAAATATGAAGTGCAGAATTTGGTGTTGAGTAAAAACAAACAATATTTCTATTTGCTCACCAACGAAGTGCATCCGGGAAAACAAAACTGGTATCGCATGAAAACCGATGGTAGCAAAAAAGAAAAGATCACTAATATGGATGGCCAATATGAAGTGAGTCTTTCACCAGATGAAAAATGGATTGCTTATCGTTACTCCTATATTAATAAACCGTGGGAATTATACATCCAAGAAAACGCCCCAGGAAAACAACCGGTTCAGGTAACCAACAAGGGAATGAGCGATGCGTTCAAAGCGTATAGTTGGCGCGATACTAAAATTTTTACTATCAAAGCTAGAGACGGACAAGAGATCTACACCAGAATTTATGATCCAAAACCCGGAACAGAAAATAAGGCTGCTGTGGTTTTTGTGCACGGAGCTGGTTATCTGCAAAACGTACACTTTGGTTGGAGCAGTTATTTCCGCGAACAGATGTTCAATAATTTATTGGCCGATAAAGGCTATACCGTAATCGATATTGATTACCGCGCAAGTAGTGGATATGGCAGAGATTGGAGAACTGGCATTTATCGTTTTATGGGCGGAAAGGATTTGGATGATGAAGTGGACGCCGCCAAATGGTTGGTTGAAAATAAAGGAATCGATAAAAACCGAATCGGTATGTACGGCGGATCTTATGGTGGCTTTATGACATTGATGGCATTGTTCACCCAACCCGATGTGTTCAAAGCTGGAGCCGCGCTTCGTCCAGTAACCGATTGGGCTCATTATAATCATGGATACACGGCTAATATTCTAAACGAACCAGTAAACGATAGCATCGCTTACGCAAAATCGTCACCCATCAATTTTGCATCGGGATTGAAAAATCATTTATTGATCTGTCATGGCATGGTTGACGTGAATGTGAACTTCCAGGATGCCGTTCGTTTAAGTCAGCGATTGATCGAACTTGGCAAAGACAACTGGGAGCTTGCCGCATATCCCGTTGAGGATCATGGATTTGTGGAGCCAAGCAGTTGGACAGACGAGTACAAGCGGATCTTGAAACTCTTCGACACCTGGCTATTAGAAAAGTAAATCAACAATCTATTTCATAAAAAAGACCCCACAATTAGGGGTCTTTTTATTTATATTAAATAGTTTTTAACTATTAATAAATAGAGATTATCTATTCATACTAGCCAAAAACTCTTCGTTGCTCTTAGTTCCACGCATACGCTTCAGCAATTCGTTCATTGCTTCTTCGGTATTCATGTCGTTGATGAAAAGTCGTAGAATATTCATACGTTGAAGTACTTCTCTATCAAGCAACAAGTCATCTCTACGAGTTGAAGAACCCGCCAAGTCAATTGCTGGGAAGATGCGTTTGTTCGCCAATCTGCGATCCAGCAAAAGTTCCATATTACCGGTACCCTTGAATTCTTCGAAGATTACCTCATCCATTTTAGAACCAGTCTCGATCAGTGCAGTTGCCAAAATGGTTAGAGATCCGCCATGCTCAATTTTACGAGCAGCACCAAAGAACTGTTTAGGTTTTTGCATCGCGTTTGCTTCCACACCACCAGATAATACTTTACCAGATGAAGGAGCAACCGTATTGTGCGCACGAGCCAAACGAGTAATGGAATCTAATAAGATCACTACATCATGACCGCACTCTACCAAACGTTTTGCTTTTTGTAAAGCGATGGCAGAAACCTTTACGTGTTTTTCAGCAGGCTCATCAAATGTAGAGGCGATTACTTCTGCACGAACGCTACGTTCCATATCGGTAACCTCTTCTGGACGCTCGTCGATCAACACCACCATGAGGTAAACTTCTGGGTGATTAGCTGCGATTGCGTTTGCCACTTCTTTCAGCAACATGGTTTTACCAACTTTTGGTTGGGCAACAATCAATCCACGCTGACCCTTTCCGATCGGTGTAAAGATGTCCATGATCCTTGTACTGTAATTAGAAGGCGAAGTATACAGATTGAATTTTTCAAAAGGGAACAAAGGAGTCAGATAATCGAAAGGCACGCGGTCGCGTACTTCATCGGGTCTCTTTCCGTTAATAGTATCCACTTTCAATAAAGCGAAATATTTTTCACCTTCTTTTGGAGGGCGAACAGCTCCGTGTACTGTGTCACCTGTTTTCAGTCCAAATAACTTGATCTGAGAAGGAGAAACATATACATCATCGGGAGAAGATAAATAGTTGTAATCAGAAGAACGCAAGAAACCATATCCATCTGGCATCATTTCTAACACACCCTCTCCCAAGATCACACCTTCAAATTCAATATTGAAAGCAGGTTCTTTGCGATGTTGCGGGTAACGTTGTGCTGGTGCGGGTGTATCTGAGGTGGCACTTGGTTCATTTTCACCAGCCTGGTTGTCGTCTGAACCAACAGCTGCGAGAATGGCTGCTGCGTCGGCCGATAGATCTTTATCCGGCTGTGCCTCTGAAGGAGCAGCAGATTCAGGAGTTTCGGTTCTAGGTTTACGAGGAAGCGGAGCTCTTTTTGCAACAGGAGCACGGCCATCGTTTCTTTCACGAGGCTCGCTTCTTTCACGTTCGCGTGGTAGTGGTCTTTCAGCTGGAGCCGCTTTAGCTGCAGCTGGTTCTTCAGAAGTTGTTTTTGATGGCGCCGATTCAGAAGGTTCCATTACTTCAGCTTCTTCAGTGCCGTTAGCGGTAGAAGTTTTGATAGTAATTGGTTTTCTGGTGCGGGCACCTTTCTTTTTTGGCTCGTCTTTACTGGCGCTAGCTTGTACAGCTTGCGAATCCAGAATTTTGTAGATGAGTCCTTGCTTGTCCAGTTTTTTTGTGCCGGGGATGGCTAGCTGCTCAGCGATGTCTTGCAGCTCTGGCAAAAGCATGTCGTTCAATTGCAGAATGTCGTACATAGATTCAATTAATGAGAAAAAGGGCGTTTATTGTTCAATGAATAAAACCAGTCTAAGGAAATTAAAAACTCAGATCGGTTGTTTGAAATTTTTTTTGATTGGAAAGAGGATAAACTGACATATCGTGAGAAAAAAGGTCCTGTTCAGTTCGGTTTCCATTGCAATGTTAAGTCAGTTTTTCTAAAAAAACGAATTTTTTGTGCTTTTTAACGAAGTTGCTGACTATAAGGCTGTTGCTGCGGGTTGTTTGGTTATCTTTGCCGCCGAAGCGATTATTGAACCCAATCAAGTTTCAATAGTTTATACTTAGAATTAGAATCAACCAACAATGTTTAACAAAAGAACAAAGATCAAGGCGCTCTTGAGTACAGAGCCTGAACAGCAAGAAATCATAGTAATGGGATGGGTACGAAGTTTTCGTAATAACCAGTTTATTGCATTGAACGATGGTAGTACCAATAATAATATACAAGTAGTTGTGGCATTGGGTTTATTGGATGATGCAACATTGAAAAGAATTACCACTGGCGCTTCTTTGAAAGTTACCGGCGAATTGATCGCTTCGATGGGGAAGGGACAAAAAGTAGAGATCAAAGCAAACACACTCGAAATTTTGGGTGATAGTGATGCTGAAAAATATCCACTCCAACCGAAAAAGCATAGCCTTGAATTTTTAAGAGAAATCGCACACTTACGTTTTAGAACCAACACGTTTGGATCTGTATTTCGTTTGCGTCATTCATTGGCTTTTGCGGTGCACCAGTTTTTTAACGAAAAGGGATTTGTTTATTTACATACACCTATCATTACATCAAGCGATGCTGAGGGAGCAGGTGAAATGTTTCGTGTTACCACATTGCCATTTGACAATGCGCCTCGAAACGAAGATGGTTCTGTAAATTTCAAAGAAGACTTTTTTGGTAAGAGCACAAACCTAACTGTAAGCGGACAACTTGAAGGAGAACTAGGTGCGATGGCATTTAGTGAAATTTATACTTTCGGTCCAACTTTCAGAGCAGAGAATTCTAACACTGCAAGGCACTTAGCTGAGTTCTGGATGATTGAACCAGAGATGGCGTTTCACGATATCGAAGACAACATGAATTTGGCAGAAGAGTTCATCCAATATTTGATTCGCTACGCGATGCAACACAATATGGAAGACCTTGAATTTTTGGATGCAAGATTGGCTGAAGAAGAAAAACAAAAACCACAAAACGAAAGAGCAGAATTTGGTTTGATAGAAAAATTAAAGCTTGTGGTTGATAATAAATTTGAAAGAATCACTTATACAGAAGCCATTCAAATTTTATTAGATTCTCCGCACTACAAAAAGAAGAAATTCAAATATGATGTGAGCTGGGGTATTGATATGCAAAGTGAACACGAAAGATATTTAGTAGAAAAGCATTTCAAAAAACCAGTGATCGTAACAGGATATCCTGCAGCGATCAAAGCGTTTTATATGCGCATGAATGATGGTTGTGAAGCAGGAAAAGAAACCGTTGCGGCGATGGATATTTTAGCTCCAGGAATTGGCGAGATTGTAGGTGGATCACAGAGAGAAGAGCGTTTAGAAGTTTTAGAAAAAAGAATGTCTGCAATGCATATTCCTCTTGAAGAAATGAGTTGGTATTTAGATACCCGTCGCTTCGGATCGGTACCCCACGCGGGTTTCGGACTAGGCTTCGAACGCATGGTGCAATTCGTTACGGGCATGACAAATATTCGTGACGTGATTGCGTTTGCGAGAACACCGAAGAATTGTGAGTTTTAATTCTTCTAATTAGGAGAAAGATAAAGGATCAAAGATAAAAGTGAAGAGAGGAGGATGAGGAGTGAGGGGTGAGGAGTGAGGAGTGAGGAGTGAGGAGTGAGGAGTTGGAAATAATTAAGCGATAAAAATATTGAAAATAAAAGTCGGTCGCAATTGTGCCCGACTTTTTTATTGGAAAAGTTTTGTTGATTTTTAGTGTTTCAGAATTTACGAGTGTTCTAATAAGAATCCTGTGTCGATTTTTAATGGTTTGTTTAAACCTATTAGAAAACGCCCGTCCATTTTTCACTTTTATCTTTTATCTTTTCACTTCTTCTTCCTCCTCTCTTCACTTTTATCTTTTATCTCTTCACTTCTTCTTCCTCCTCTCTTCACTAAATTTTTCTAGAGAAAAATTTATTCTCGTATCAAGGTAAGGTCTCCTTTTCTTGAAACTGTTTTTCCATTCACGTCAATTCCCACAACCACGTATACGTAAGTGTCCATTGGCATTAATTTTCCGTTGACGATTCCATCCCATCCTTTGCCCATGTCTGCGGTTTCCCAAAGAAGATTACCCCAGCGATCAAAAATTCTTAGGTATTGAATTCTTTGAATCTCTACATAAACAGGAAGGAAGATATCATTTGCGCCATCGTGATTTGGTGTGAAAGCTGTTGGTGCAAAAATGTTCGGTTCTGCAAAGATCCAAACCTCTTGGGTATCATTGATCACACAACCACTGGTATCAGTTATCGCAATGTTATACTTGACTTTTGATCCATCATTTTTACTATACAACGCAACTGGATTCTGTACTTTATTACTATTGAGCGCTGTTGTTGGTGTCCATAAATAAGCGGCTGCAGAACCACCTTGTTGCACTGACGCTGCTTCTTTCTCTGTTAACTCTAACAACGTAGGAATTCCATAGCTAGTAACTTTTGGTGGATAGGCCCTACCCGCTCTTGGCTCTACAACTTTAAGGATCCTTGTTTTAGAGTCTGTCAACGTCGGACAAAGACTACTACTCACACTTAATTTCACCACAAAGGAATTTACCGTGTTGTAAATATGCATTGGATTATTTACAAAACTTGCCGGTGTTCCATCACCAAAATCCCAACGATAAGAAGTGATCGCAGTTTGTCCGTATCCCGGTGAGCTCGCATCGGTAAACTTCACTTGATTGTTGACACAGTTGTTGATGAACTTAAAGTCGGCCGTTGGTTTTCCAAACACTTGAATAGTTTGCATCGCAGTATCACTAACACAACTACTATCTGCAACAGTTGTGAGAAGAACTGTGTAGGCACCTTCTTTTGTATAAGTGTGCATTGGGTGCGCACTTGTATCAATTGTTCCATCACCAAAATCCCATAAATATGTTTTGATCGAGGTGTTTCCAAAACCAAAATCATAGGTGGTATATACAGGTACCGTTGGTGTTTGCAAACAAATATTATTCAACTTGAATTTCACAGTTGGTCTACCAAAGTTCTTAACCATTTTATTTGTTGTGTCTGAATAGCAACCCTTATCATCCACTACATAATGGCTAATTTGATAATTGCCTGGTTTTGTATAACCATGAATTGGATTGGCGAGATTACTTGTTTGTCCGTCACCAAAATCCCAGTACCATTGCTTTATAGAGCCTGGTGTTGCTTTTGAAATATCAGTAAACTGTACCGTTAAATTTCCTGTACATGCAAGAGCCATATTGAAGTCGGTTGAGCCAACAGTTGGTTTATCATATGTTGTAACGGTGTTGAAAATCGAGTCTGCACCACAACCCATGGTTTGGTCGGCTACCAACTTTATAAAATAATTTGTTTTTGGTTTCGCTAAAACAATTGGGTATGGCGTATTCATGGTTGAGAACAAACTATCGTTGATATACCATTTATAAAGGTTTGCGAACTGACTATTATTGGTAAAGCTCACACTGATCTGTGCGCAACCCTGCGATGGAAGAATGCCGAAATCTGGAATAGATTTCGGCATGATCGTAATTTTCTGATAAGCAGTATCCGCACAACCGTTACTGTTTGTTGCAACTAGTAATACATCAAAACTGGTTACTACTACGGCAGAGGCGCCATTCGAAAAATTATATTTGAAATCTTTTGTTGAACTCATGAGCACAGCATTGACATACCAACGATAGGTTATTGGATCAAGAGCCGCATAGGTTGATTTGTTGGTGAAACGAATGGTATCAGCATTGAAACAATGAATCGTATCTGAAGAAATGAATGCCGCGATAGGTTTTGGAATGATATGAATAAACGTAATTCCCGTATCCATACATCCCGCTGCATTATAACCAACGAGCGTTACTTTATAATCACCAGCTTTAGAAAAAAAGTGTGTTACACTATTTCCAGAAGCTAGTGTGTCAATACTATTGGCATCAGAGAAGATCCAGTTTGCTGTATTCCCAACCGGTTGATTGGTTGTTGCAGATAACACAAACGGTGCACAATTCGCCAACGCTGCATTTGATACATAAGTTGTGGGCGCTAAATTATTCACTACAATACTATGCTGTATTGTATCAGTACAAAAACTTCCGTTCGAATTTTGTGACTTAACTATTAGACTAATTTGATACACTCCTGCAAGGGCATAATTATGCGTTGGATTATAAATAGTAGAAATATTTCCATCACCAAAATTCCATTCATACAAATAACCGGCAGCAGAACTGTTTTGAAAAGCAACCGTTTCGTTTTTACAGTAACTAGCTTTAGCTGTTGTAAAACCTCCGATCGGTTTTTGATTCAATGTAATTAATATCGAAAGCGTTGTGTCGGTACTGTTACAAGAATTGGTTGCTTTTAAAGTAACGGAATAAAGCCCGGGTGTTTTATAAAAGTGTTTGATCTGTTCAACCCCAATAGTTGAAGTATATACCGAGTCAATACTACCATCTCCAAATCCGATACGATAAATATCTGCTCCAGAAGAATTGTTGGTGAACCGAATGGTATCTGGTGCACAACCAATATAACCAGGTGCGTTCATGGATAAATTTCCAATAATATTTTTTGGATACACCGTGAGGTTAAACGTGTCGATACTCGTACCACAACCATTCAACGCTTTTAATTGAATCGTATAATTTTTGGTCACATTGGTTGTGAACACATGCGCAACAGGTGTTTTGCTAACGCTGCTATCAATACTACCATCAGCATAATCCCAATAATACATATTGGCATTTCCGATCGAAACATTGTTGGCTTTAAATAAATAAGGAGAAGAAACAATTTTACAAACACCGGTTGTGTCTATCTGAATTTTAGCCAATGCTGTTGTGTGTACAACAACCGAGTCTATTAAACTGAATGCAGTATCACATTGTGAAAATGCTTTGAGTTTAATATAGTAAGTAGTATCTAAATGACTAGTAGCTGATTTAAAAACAATCGTTGGTGGATTTTGTACATGCGAAGTATCGCCATTGCCAAAATTCCAAACAAATTGATAGAGGTTGTTTGAAGCTGGTGTTGTAGCATTATTGAAAGTAACAGAAAGTGGTCCACAACCCTGAGCAGAATTTTTGGTAAAACTTGGCGTTGGTTTTGAGAGAATGAAAAACGAATGACTCATTGAATCGTCTTTACAACCAGAAGCATTAGTAGCAACCAATTTAATGATAGCAGTATCGTTCGGATTATTAATACTATATCCCGGAAACAAAAGACCGTTTCCAACCAGGTTATTATTTACATACCAAGCAACAGAAGTATTCGCTGTTGCGCTGGCGTTTATGATGTTGTTATCAATGGTACCGGGTAAACATAATCCTGAAGTGGTATAAGTAAAAGATGCTTTAGTATCAGGATTCACTACCAAGTCAACCAGTTGTGCACTAGTACAACCATCAGCAGTTAAATAATAATTATACAAAACATGAACCGGCGCAGAACCAGTATTAACAAGGGTTTCAGAAATTGAGCCCGTAGTGTCTGTGCTTTGTGCAAGCAGGTTACTAATATTTGCAACCGGATTTCTTGTCCAACTAAAACTAGTACTTGGATTATTGCTAGCCGCTGTATAATTGAAAACGGTGTTGGTACAAATGGCACCAGCAACAACCGGACTAGTTAAAAACAATTGCGGCTTTAATGCTACCACAATAGATTTTGTAGCAGTACAATTATTGCTTGTAACCGTAAGAGTATAAGTGCCCGCTGCTAATACAGAAGCGTTGTTGATGTTTGGATTTTGTTGCGTGCTAATAAATCCATTAGGACCAGTCCATGCATAAGTTAAACCCGTCCCGCTTGTAACTGCTGTAAGGGCAATATTATTTCCAGCGCAAACTGGTCCATTATAACTAAGTGTTGGAATGGCTGTTGCGGCGGGGTCAACTAAAATAAACGGACCAACAATATTAGAAGAACAAGAACCCAGAGAAACAAAAATGTTCGAATAAGTACTAGCAGGTAAGTTCGCGATCACCACATTACCTAATGAGTCTGCAATAATATTTGTATTAATATTTCCAGACCCATTGTTATAGTGAACAGCATAATTTGTTCCAATGCCCAATCCTTTTAGAATAATAGAACCATCGGTACCATAACAAGTAATTGGATTAATGAGTGTAGCGCTGATAACAGGTGTTACAGTTACTGCAACAGAAATGGTCGACCTAGTTGATTCGCATCCACTAGCAGAAATCTGACTTACATAATAAGTTGTTGTACCTGTTGTTGCGGTAGAAGGAGTTGGTGCAGCAGCGAGTGGCGTACCACCAGTTGCAACCGTATACCAGATCAAATTATTACCAGAAGATGATGTTGCGGTTAGTGGAGCAGCTACTGCAAACTGACAGTAAGCAATATTGTTCACAGCGGGTGCGACAGGTGTTGCACGAATAACAACTGTTGTGTTTCCGGTACTACTACAATTATTAATGGTTGCAGTAACATAATAGGTTCCCGCAGCGTTAACGCCAACATTATTGAGTGATGGGTTTTGAAGGTTGCTATTAAATGCACTTGGTCCGATCCAAGTATAAGTTACACCAACAGTACTTGAAGTAGCGCTTAAGTTTAGATTACTACCAGCACAAAGCGGTCCGTTATTACTCACAACAGGAGTAGCGGGCGCACCCGGATCGATCAGTGTAAAAGGCCCCATCATATTGGAAGAACAAGTACCAAGACTGAGTGAGATATTATTATAAATTCCAGCAGACAATCCATAAATTAAAATAGTTCCTGTTGCATCTGATGATCTGTTTGCCGTAACAACAGTTGATCCTTTTTGATAACTAAGTTGGTATGTTGTATTGCCCACCAATCCACTGATCAGGATCGAACCATCTGTGCCCGCACAGGTAGTTGGATTACTTGCAACCGCTGTTGCATTTGGTACGGAAGGATTTACTGTAACCGTGATGACAGCTCGCGGACCCTCACAACCACTTGCTGAAATTTCACTTACATAATAAGTAACAGTTCCAACAGCAGCAGTAGATGGAATCGGCGCAGCACCCATTGCAGTACCACCGGTTGCGGCGTTATACCATTTTAAATTATTAGTTCCAGAAGCAGTAGCGGTTAGTGCAGTAGCTACTGCGTTCAAACAATAAGAAACATTACTAACAGATGGAGCAGTTGGTGTGGGATTCACAACCACCACACTCGTTGCACCTGCATTACAATTACTAATTGATGCGGTTACAAAATAAGTACCCGAAGCAATCGCTTGTGCATTTGTGATCGTAGGATTTTGTTGCGTACTTGTAAATCCATTCGGACCAGTCCATGAGTAAGTTACACCCGCAGTTGGAGAAAGCGCATTAAAGACAATATTGACTCCGCTACAAATTGGTCCGTTATTACTAACTGTTGGTATACCAGGAGAAGGATCGACCAAGGTAAACGGACCGATAATATTTGATGCACAAGTACCAACAATATTCACAGAAATATTTGAATACAAACCGGCACCCAAACCAGTAATATTAATGTTGCCGCTAGCATCAGAAGTTTTGTTGATGCTAATTGGTGTGCTGCCCTTGGTATACGTAACGGTATAAGCAGTATTATTGGCTAAGCCAGATAAGCGAATGCTTCCGTCGGCAGTTGCACAGTTCGTTGGACTAATGGAAGTACCACTAATTGTTGGCGCAGGATTTACGGTTATTATTTTCGAATCTGTATTGGTACCACATTCATTAGTGGCAGCGAGGCTCACGGTATGTGCACCGAGACCAGGCATTTGTATGGCTCCAGGATTTAACAGCGTAGAACTTGCAGGCGTACCACCGTTGAAATTCCAGAGATAGGTGGCAGCGGTTGCAGAGAAACAATTACTAACTGTTGCTGTGGGTGTAAATGTTTGTCCAGAGCAAAGTGTAGCCGGAAGATTGATGCTAACGTTTGGAATTGATTTTACAGTGATCACCTGTTTCATTAATGCAGAAGCACAAGCAGAATCTGGAGCAGTAGTAAGAAGTCCGATGGTATACACACCAGGATTATTAAAAGTAAATCGAGGGTTAGCGCTTGTTAGTGAACCACTGGTAATGGTATAAGAACTGGTACTTGGTGTGCATCCCTGTGTGTTAGAATAAGTAACCGACCATTGATAGCTATTCGATCCATAGGTAGCAGAGCCTGTGCTATTGTTGGTGGTTACATCAAAAGGAGCACAACCTGCAAGTCCGGATGCAGAACTAATTGTAAAGTTAGAAACGGGTAATGGGTTTACAACAATGGTTTGATCAATAAAGCCTGATCCACAAGCAGAGCTACCGCCCACATACAAACGAATGGTATAAGTGCCAGGTGTTGTGAATTTCAGATTCAGCGCATTACTATTGGAACCCAACCAAGAAGAAGGATCGGCGTTGTTGAATGTGTTACCGAGTGTTTGACCAGAGCCAAGCGTAAATCCTGTAGCAGGCAGAATAGTCCAAACAAAAGAACCGCCAGAACACAAACCAGCAGTTGAAACCGATTTGTATGCGGCAGTATTATTAGTGATGGTATAAGAAGTGCTGGTACAAGTTGTATCCTTTACAACAGTAATTTTTGGAGTAGGTACTTCGGAAACATAGATCGGCGTAACAGCTCCCTGCGAAACGGCACAAGGGTTTGTAGCTTCAATTTTTGCGATAAAAGAATTGCCAATCCCATTACTAGTGGTTCCGCAAGAAGAGTGAGTATAGATATGTGAGATGCTGGATGGTATGGTAGCCTGTGTAAAATATTGTGCAGGTGTTCCATCGTTGAAAGTTATTTTATAAGTAGTACCCGGTGAGTTGGTACTGATATTATTGATGGGGAATGAAATACTATTGTTGGCACAGATATAAGTATTACCCGGACTAGCAATACCCACAGAAGGATTGCTACCAAGATAGATTGTTGTAACAGAAGTGTCTTTACATCCATTTGCACCAGTAACTATTTCGGTCAATTGATTGGTGCCGATATTATAACTGTGCGACTGGGTAGCAGCAAAAGAAGTTAGTGTGGTGTTTGCAGCTGTATCACCCCAGATAAATAAATAGTTCGTATTCGTAGTAGCAGTAGATGATGCATTGCTAAAAACAAAATTTGCTTGAGTGAGACCAGTACAAACCGTTAGTGGTCCAACAATTTTTGCTTCAGGTTTTTCCATAAAAATCACGTTATGGCTAATGCTACTGCTGCAACCATTGGTTCCTGTAACGGTGAGTGTAACAAGAAATGTATCGGTGCTATTTCCATAGTGTTTAAAAAATCCGTGTGATGGAGTAGCTGTGCTATCGAATATGCCATCGCCAAAATTCCAAACATAAGATGCAATGCCACCAGATGATTGGTTATTAAAACTGATGGGAACACCAGCGCAAACAAGTGTATTAGAAAAACTAAATGCTGCGGTAGGACAACCACCGGCCGTTGGTTTTTTAATTACCTGAGGAATGGTATCAGTTAATGGTGGCGAGGCTTTCAACACACTGCAGGTAGCGAGCAGTAAGAATGTGAAAAGGAATAATTTATATTTCATAGAAATGATTTTGTATTATTTCATTAGTAGCCAAACCATTTTAAATGGTTTTGTTTTCCACCAGGGCATTGTGTTTTTTGTCTTGTCTTTGCAGCTTCAGAAGTTGCGAATAAGTAGTTGACAGATAATTCAAAACCACCTTTCAGATTAGAAGCGGGATTTAATCGAGAAACATTGATATCATAAGAGAGACCACCACGAAGGCTGCCAATTTCAATTCCGAGATAAGGAATGACGGCATCTTTATATCTGTACCAAACGCCACCTAAAACGGTGATATCATTTTTTTCGGATTCGTAAGAATAAGTATTGAGTAAGCCAATTCCGTACACTGCACCAACGATGAGTTCAGAATATGATTCTGCTTTCATGTATACAGAACTCAGGTAAAGTCTATTGGATGAACCACTAAGAAATGAACCACCTGCGTGAACAACATAACGCGGAATGACGATATGCGTAGTGCCATTAAAATTTTCTTTGGGTTTGTTCACGTGGTAAACAGAACCACCGATATAATAACTATCATCTTCTGAGATAGCAGAATAAACTAGTCCTGCAGAATAGTCAAAGCTAACCGTAGTAAATCCGTTTTTATTTTCACCAGTAGAAAGATTGGGATCGTAACCTTCGGGTGTTAACTGCGCACCAAAAACAAATTTACTATAGTCTAAAATTTTGGTATTCATCGAAGCCATAAAGCCACCACCCAAAGAGTAAGAGGCGTAATCGTCTCTGTATAATGTTTTATGAAAAGAAATGGAAGGAGAAACTGTGTTTGATTTTAATCCGCCGTTATTGGTATTATCAAAAACACCAGTTAATCCAATTCCTAGAATATCACCTTCGGCAATTTTATCGTGCAGAATATTTGCATCAATAGAAAAAGAACCCGTTTTGAATGGATACATAATGGAAGGCCACTGCTCACGGTAGCTCCCGGAAACTCGAAGGTTTCCGGGGAAAGCACCGGTGAGTGCAGGATTCAACAAAAGAGGGGAGGCATAAAATTGAGAGAAATGCGGATCCTGCGCCAATACTTTTGAAAAGCAGGCGCACGATAAAAGCATTACCACTGTAAAAAATGTTTTTTTTATAAAATGTATAAGT
>JAPLEO010000094.1 GCA_026391125.1 Bacteroidota bacterium | reverse complement strand
TCATTTTGGAAAAAGGCAACGCAGGAATGCCCCTGTGGTTACTACAATCATCCAGAAAAAGAATGTACCTGTTTGCCCGGAGTGGTTCCAAAATATTTGAATAAAGTATCGGGTCCGCTTTTAGATCGAATAGATCTGCATGTAGAAGTTACCCCAGTGGCTTATCAAGAATTGAGTGACCCATTACATCAAAATGAAAGCTCTGAAACTATTAGGACTAGAGTCATCAACGCTAGATGTATTCAAATGGAACGATTCAAAAACGAATCTGGCATTTATGCGAATGCACAAATGAGCAGTAGACAATTACGGGAAGTATGCATATTAAATCAGGTTGGTGAATCGCTCTTAAAACGCTCGATGGAAAAATTACACCTCAGTGCACGTGCTTATGATCGCATTTTAAAAGTGAGTAGAACCATTGCAGACCTTGCCGAAAGCGAATTTATTAAACCAGAACATTTAGCAGAAGCCATCCAATACAGGAGCTTGGATCGGGAGGGTTGGGCCGGCTAATTTATAGAGCTGCCCCTACAAATTCATCTTCCTTTTGTACCACTGGTAGGTTAAACTTAAAAAGACTTCCCTTTCCTTCTTCGCTTTCAATGGTAACCTCGCTATGGTGTTTATGCAAAAAGTCTTTACACAACATTAAACCAATCCCTGTTCCTGTCTCTGACTTTGTGCCTTTGCTTGATGGAAGCTGCCCTACTTTGAATAATCTGCTAATATTTTTTTCAGATATTCCTATTCCATGATCGAGAATACTAATGATAATCTGTTCCTCTTTTCTTTCACATGAAATTTTTATGTCGGAATTAGGGTGACTGAATTTAATAGAATTTGAAATGATATTTCTTAACACTGTGCTGATCATCTCTTTGTCGACGTACACTTCCACATCTTCATGACAATCAAATACAACGGTCAATGATTTTAATTTTAGTGTTTCTTCTAAAAGCTCAACTACTTCATCAACAATTTTTCTTAGACTTATTTTAATAGGACGGAATTCGATTTTACCACCCAATGAAATAGACCAATCCAATAAATTTGATAAAAGTGTTCGAATTTTTTGTGTTGAATTGTTGATATTTCTTGCGTATTCATCAATAGAATCTAAATCATTGTGTTGAATTTTCTTTTCCAACAATTCAGTCAAACCAATGATCGTATTCATGGGATTTTTGAGGTCGTGGCTAATGATCGAAATCAATTTAACCTTATCCTCATTTAATTGGATAAGCTCTAATTCATTATTTTTCAAACGATGAATATCGTCTTCCAAAATACTGAGTCGTTCTTTTAATTGGGCATACTCGGGTACTGAACTCATAGGGGGCTATATTTGAAAATGCAAAAGTCAATCATTGCATAACCCCAGATATGTAGCATATATCTCTGCCAATACCACATTAGCTTAATTTTCAATTAATGCCTTAATTGGTAAATACAGGAATCCTGCAGGCTTATATTAGGGGTTAAACCAATGACAAATTAATAAAAAAAAAGATAGACTCACAACAAATTATCAAAAATCAATATGAATAATTTTTACCTCCCCCTACTTTACCAACTGTCAATCTTCCTGTAAAGCATCTTTATTTGGCATACAGAAACGAAGATCTTCTTCATGGAAGTGGATTGGTACACTTGATTTAAGTTTTTTATTTTACTTATATTCATAAAAAATTGAACATGAAAAAATGGAGTCCGCTTCTCATTACGCTCTTACTATTTTCTGTTGCACCCATTTCTGCACAGAAAAAATTAAAACAGTCAGATAGCCTTGCTCAATTTGATGCATATGTACAACAAGCTGTAAAAGACTGGGAAGCACCAGGCTTGGGGATCGTTGTGGTGAAAGACAATCAGGTGATCTTTAAAAAGGGATACGGGGTATTAAAACTCGGAACCAATGAACCAGTGACTAGTCAAACACTATTTAATTGTGCTTCTACCACTAAAGCCATGACTGCCACCTGTATGGGAATCTTGGTAGATCAGGGCAAAGTAAAATGGGATGACCCCGTTATTAAATACCTTCCTGAATTTCAATTATACGACCCATGGGTTACACGCGAATTGAAAGTGCGGGATCTGTTCTTACATAATTCTGGAGTTGGTAACGCCGATTTTTTATGGGGCGATGACCACTTAACAGGAGATGAGATCCTCGAAAAAATGCGTTTGGTAAAGCCAAGTTATTCGATGCGTTCTAGTTTTATTTATCAAAATATTTTTTACCTGGCTGCAGGAAAAGTCATTGAAAAAGTGAGCGGTATTCCTTGGGCCGATTTTGTTCGAAAAAATGTTTTTCAGCCACTTGGCATGACCAATACATTTTCTCAGCTCTCGCAAGTTAATACCACCAATATCGCAGCACCTCACTTTCGCATTGATAAAAAAATACAAGTGATCAGCAGAGATATTGCAGATGTTGTTGGTCCAGCAGGCTCCGTACTTTCTTGTATCGATGATATGGGAATCTGGATCAAAACAATGATGGATAGTAGTAAATACGCAGGCGGTAGATTGCTAAAACCTGACACATGGAAAGAAATGTTTCGTCCGCAAACCCTTGTCACCCCTGAACAATTCTATCCTACGAAAGAATTAACCAAACCCAATTTCATGACCTATGCTTTGGGTTGGTTTCAACAAGACTATCGTGGAAAAAAACTCAACTTCCATACAGGTAGTCTTGCAGGTGCAGTTGCCATTAATGCACAAATGCCAGAAGAAAATATTGCGGTATACATTTTCGGCAACTTAGATCATGTGGAACTGAGGCACGCACTCATGTTTAAAACAATCGACTATTTTGCTTTAGGCGGGAATAGAGATTGGAGCAAAGAACTTTTAAAACTCTACGGCGATATTCATTCAGCAAGAGATACTGCAGAAAAAGAAGCAGACAAAAAAAGAGTCTTGAATACACATCCATCACTTGCATTAAGTGAATATGCTGGAACGTATGAAGACCCATTATATGGCAAAGTGGTAATCAGTATTGACAATAATGAATTATCATTTTTGATCAACAATAGTAATAGCGCAGGAAAATTAACACATTGGAATTACGATAGCTTCAAAGCAGAGTTTGCCAAAAAATGGTATGGTAAATCTGATCTGCAATTCCAATTAAATACAGAAGGGAAAGTAGACGGATTAAACCTTGATGGATTTCAATTTAAAAAGACAAAATAAAAAAAATGCCCTCGATTGATCGAGGGCATTTTTTTAAAAGGTTTCTTCTAAAACCAAATCCTTGATTTTACTAATCAGGATTCGCTCCTGCTTCATCGTATCTCTATATCGGATCGTTACCGTATTGTCTTCTTTTGTTTGATGGTCGATAGTTACACAGAAAGGTGTACCAATGGCATCCTGCCTTCTGTAACGCTTACCAATCGCATCTTTCTCTTCGTAGAAACATTTGAAATAAGGCTTGCACTCGTTCATCAAATCACGTGCTATTTCTGGTAAACCATCTTTCTTAGTCAATGGAAGAATCGCCAATTTTACTGGAGCGATCTTTGCTGGAATATGCAATACCACACGACTATCAGTAGTTCCATCTTCTTTGTTGATGGTTTCTTCTTCATAGGCATTTGATAAGATCAATAAGAACATTCTGTCTAAACCGATTGAAGTCTCCACTACATAAGGAACATAGTTCTGATTGATTTCAGTATCGAAATATTGCAATTTCTTTTTGCTAAAGATCTGATGTTGCGTTAAATCAAAATCACTTCTTGAATGGATTCCTTCTACTTCTTTAAAACCGATTGGGAATTCAAATTCAATATCACATGCTTCTTTTGCATAGTGCGCCAATTTCACGTGATCATGGTAGCGATACTTTGCACGATCGATTCCCAAACTCAAGTGCCATTGCAAACGTGCTTCTTTCCAGTATTGGTACCACTGACCTTCTGTACCAGGTCGTACAAAAAATTGCATTTCCATTTGCTCAAATTCGCGCATACGGAATATGAACTGACGGGCAACGATCTCGTTTCTAAATGCCTTACCTGTTTGTGCAATTCCAAAAGGAATTTTCATACGAGCAGTTTTCTGCACGTTTAAAAAGTTCACAAAAATTCCTTGTGCAGTTTCAGGGCGTAAGTAAATGGTATCTGCATCTTCTGCCACAGAACCTAATTGCGTTGAGAACATCAAATTAAACTGACGAATATCGGTCCAGTTTGCAGTTCCACTCACAGCACAAACAATTTTCTCATCTACTATCAATTGCTTTAATGTAGCAAAATCTTCTTTCGCTAATAAAGCATCCATTGCATCGATCAAAGCAGTTGCTTCCGCTTCTTTACCAGCTTCTCTCAATGCATCTGCTTTTGCTTCAATGATATGATCAACTCGATAACGTTTTTTGCTATCACGGTTATCGATCATGGGGTCGCTGAAATTATCAACGTGTCCACTCGCCTTCCATATGGTTGGATGCATAAAAATTGCCGCATCAATACCCACGATATTCTCGTGCATCTGCGTCATGCTCTTCCACCAATAATCGCGGATATTCTTTTTTAATTCTGACCCATAAGGACCATAATCGTATACTGCGCTTAGTCCGTCGTAAATCTCACTACTCGGAAATACAAATCCATACTCTTTGGCATGGGATATAATTGCCTGAAATAAATTGTCTTGTTGCGTGCTCATGTGACGCAAAAATAGG
>JAPLEO010000014.1 GCA_026391125.1 Bacteroidota bacterium | reverse complement strand
GAGGTATAACATATCCAATTGGTCTGCTGCCCAACTTTCTGAACTTAATCTATTCAACATACGCCAAGCAACCACTTGTACACCTGGAACCTCGCTCCACATGGAGGTAGTTAAACATTGCCAATGATTTTGATCTAGTTCTGCTTTTTTATCTATTTGATTCTGACAAATAGCACAAACGGCGATGCAATTGGCTTCACTAGTTTTGTCTTGCGGTGGTATTTCATAAACGTTTACAGACTGATCTGATCCGCATAGTTCGCACTTGTTTTCGCTTCTTTTCAGAATAATTTCTTCGAATTTCATGTTACAATTTGAGGCCGCAAGTTAATTAAAGTATTTGTGAAATATTAAACTCAATTGAATGTACTAACTTTAAGAAACAAGCTTATTACGAACAACTTTTTAGGAATGTCTTTGGCGGTTCAAATAAAATGCGCTTCCCTTTTTATAGGGAATTACTTTACACTCAATATTGTTCAAAATTTTTTGAATAAGTTGATGAGTGTGCCTATCCTCCTATTGATCATTAAAGTGATGCTTGTTTTGATGGTCCTATTGATCATTACGATTTACATTTACCTGTCTGCAAAAAAACAGCGGCATTTTCAATTACTTAAAATACGAAGCAATCTTGATCCACTAATCACACAAATCATAGTAGATGAATCTTCTGCTACTGATCAGCAGATTCAAGAATTAAAGAAACATTTAAAAACCCCACTTGCAAAAAGGTTCATGATAGAAGAACTGATTCGCAGTAAACAAAATTATTCAGGAGAAATTGCGGAAAAAATCATTGATATCTATTTGAAATTAGACCTCAAAAAATATTCACTAAACAAAATCAATAAGGATAAGAATTGGTATGTTAAAGCAAGGGGTATTCAAGAGCTGTATATGATGGAGCAGAAAAAATCCTATCCAGAAATTTACGAGTATACAGATGCTAAAAATGAATTTGTTAGAAATGAGGCGCAAATAGGAATGATTCACTTGATTGGATTCAAAGGCCTTCACTTTTTAGAAAGAGTAACTCACCCAATCACAGATTGGCAACAATTGAAATTACTGGAGCAATTAAAACTTTATCCAAAAAAAACAGATATAAGTGCTGATATTCCTAGTTGGCTAACATCACACAATGACTCAGTTGTGGTATTTGCGCTAAAACTTTGTGAAGAATACCAATACTATCAATTGATCTCTGATATAACAAACTGCCTCAATCACCATTCTCCAGAGGTTAAGACCCGCGCCGTTGAAACATTGATCAATCTAGAAAACAATGAAACACCAAATGTCCTTTTGAATTATTTTAGATGGGCCCCTAGAAAAGATCAAATTTTAATCTTAGACGGAATGGCACATTTGGCAACAGAAGAAAACACTGAAAAATTGTTAGAGATCTTAGATAGTACTGACGATACCATCAAATTAAAAGCAGCCATTGCAATTGCACATGCATCCAAATCGGGTTTAAAAATACTAGAAGAAAAAAGTAATTTACAACCAGAGCCCTATCAACGAATATTGCTCCACATACTTACAGAATCATGATCGGGAAAATCATATTTGATATTGCCTATTATATGCTTACTTATGGAATTTTTCTATACAGTTTCGCATTGCTAATATCATATATTTTTTTAGGCCTTTTTTCAATAGGAGAAACAAGAACCTATTTACGCAAAAATAAATTTACAGATTATCGCTTATTAGCTACCTCTGATCATGTTCCTTCGGTAAGCATCCTTGCACCTGCCTATAACGAAGGGAAAACCATTGTGGAGAATGTAAAATCACTGCTGTCTATATTTTATACCAACCTTGAAGTAATTGTTATTAATGACGGAAGTAAAGACGATGGTTTAGCCAGACTCATCAAAGCATATGATTTAGTGGAAACACAATTGTTTGTGAACCATGCTATTCCAACTAAAGAAATTAAGGCAGTCTATAAAAGTAAAAAGAAAATATATAGCAAACTGATTGTAGTTGATAAGGCAAATGGTGGAAAAGCAGATGCCTTAAATGTTGGAATCAATATTTCATCTAAAGATTATCTGGTTTGTATAGATGTAGATTGTATCCTTGAACAAGACGCTCTTTTAAAAATGGTGAAACCATTTATGGAGCAAACCGATAAGAAGGTGATTGCAACTGGAGGAGTGATTCGAGTTGCAAATTCTTGCGACATAGAGGATGGAAAATTGGTAAAAGTGCGATTAGCAAAAGACTATCTACCAAGGATGCAAATTCTTGAATACATCAGAGCTTTTATTTTGGGAAGAATGGCTTGGAGTAGATTGAATGGTTTAATGCTGATCTCTGGCGCCTTTGGGGCTTTTGATAAAGAAATTGCCATCGCAGCCGGTGGATATAACCACAATACTGTTGGAGAAGATATGGAATTGGTAGTTCGTATGCGTAGGTATATGGAAGAAAAAAAAGAGGACTATGTAGTTACTTATATCCCCGATCCATTATGTTGGACCGAAGTCCCGAATAACTATTCCATTTTAGGTAGACAGAGAAATAGGTGGATTCGTGGAACATACGAAACACTAAAAATGCATAAAACAATGTTCTTTAATCCTAAGTATCGCATGCTTGGATTATTGAGCTATCCTTATTGGTTCGTCTTCGAACTTTGTGCGCCGTTGATCGAATTTTTTGGGTTCTTTGTTTTTGTTTGTTTGGCATTACTTGGGTTTATGGATTGGCAATTCTTTTTTACTTTCTTTTTATTTATTATCTGTTTCGGCTATCTGTATTCCTTATTTGCCATTTTGATGGAAGTATATTCATTTAACCAATATCGAAGAAGGGTTGATATATTTCGATTAATGACAACCGGATTAACCGAACCATTCTATTTTCATCCATTTGTTGTATGGAGTGCGATCATGGGATTTATTGATCTATTGAGAAAGAATAAAAGTTGGGGGGAAATGACCAGACAGGGTTTTACTAAAAAAACATCTCCCACTCAAGGTGCTGCAGTCAAAGTAACTGCTGCACAACAGAAACAAAAGGAACTTGATGATAACGAATGGGTTGTTGAAAAAAGAATATTGCCATTTCTAAACCGCATTTTTATATTCCTTTCAGCTCTATTGAAATCATATCTGCCATTGGCTTTAATACTGGCATTGCTGTTCATTTGCTGCAGGGGCTTTGAGCTGATATTAAATAATTTGAGCCACGGGAATGGGGTTTCTTTTCTAAAAGTGTTACCAATTGCACTTGCAAAAGATTTTCTTTTCTGGGCCATTGCCATATGTGCTCTATTCCCAGTCTACCTATTAATTTATTTGGCAAATAAAAAAATAGCAAAGGTTGTTTTCATAGTACTCTCCATGCTTTTATTACTGATACAAGTTTCTCTTTCACAATATTTTATTAGTACCCTAGTTCCGCTGGGATCAGATCTATGGGGATATAGTATTGCGGATATCAAACAAACTGTTGGAGCATCGGGCGGATTACCGATTCTATTAATGATCGCACTTATTGTATTGGTAGCTCTTTCAGTTAGCGCATTTATTTGGTTACCAAAAAAAGTGAAACCAACAGATTTCAAAAGTTTTGTTTTTGTATTGATGGTAGGTGTTATTTTTCTAACCCCCCTTTCAAACATGATCACCAAATGGATGCCAGGTCAAGAATTTTCAAATAACCTTTCCTTAAACAAATCGCATTATTTTTTTGGTGCTAGCCTTAAGCATTTCATTCCCGGTTCTAATGAGATTGATATTTATGCAGATACTTATTTAGGAGGATTTCAAAAAGCAGATGCATCTGATCGTTCTATGGCTGTGATGAAATATGTAGATGAGAAAAATTTTCCTTTTCTACATGCCACAGATAGCACTGCAGATGTTTTATCAGCTTATTTCAATAAATCAACAAAGCCTCCAAATATTGTGAT
>JAPLEO010000123.1 GCA_026391125.1 Bacteroidota bacterium | reverse complement strand
TTTTGAATGGCTTGAAAACACATTTACTTGGCAATAGCTATGTTTTCATGCCATATCTGGCTGGCGAACTTGTTGCGGACAATTACCCGAAGAGAGACCATTTTACCCAATGTGTTACCACAGGTTTTCCAATTCCGACATTCGTTGCAGGCAACGACAAGGTGTGAAGCTCGCAATACAAAAAATTCTTCTATTTATTAATCTGAAAAAGTTATAAATTAAGAGTAGCTTTTATTAATAACATACGTGGTCTAATTGTATAATCACTTTGAGAATAATTATTTCCAGTAAGAGTAATATTTCTGTATTGTTTTATATCAGTTATATTATCTATGCTTAATGAAAAGTCTGTCTTAATTTTATTTGCTTTAAATAATAAATAAGCATTGCAAAATACATAGTTTGATTTGATAGACCCTTGGCTTTGATTAGTATAAATCTCTTCGGCATTTACGTTTATATAAATATTGTTTAAAACAGATGATTTTATTTCTAGTTTATGCCTCAGCATTTGCAAAGATTGTTCATGGTTACTATATACACTCCTACTGACATAATTTGTAAATATTGCTTCATAATTAACGTTAATTTTTTCATTCAATTTTGAACTAATAGAACTAGTTAAACTTTCTGATAAACCTCCATACTGCATAAATTGGCCATTTTGCAATAATATGAATTTGTTAGTTTTTACATTTGCCTTAAGAGAAATAGTTGAATGTAACAGAAAGGAATATTTGCTAATATAAAACATGCCAGTAAAACTTTCAGTTTCATTATTAAAATAAATGTTTGTTTGTTTTTGAATATTATGATATAGAAATGTACTACTTATAGAATTATCATTATTTTTCGTATAAACCCCCATAAGGTTTATAAACAAAAGTTTTATTGGCCTTCGAAAATTATATCCAAAGGAAATGTTCTGTGTATTTGTTTCTCTAAATGGGGTGAGATTATTTTCTAACAGCATATAGTTTTTCAAAATATTGGCTGTGAAAATATCTTCTATTTTTCCAAGTTTTGTTGTGGTGCTATAATTAATTGTATAATAATTTTCATTATGCGTTTGATACTTTAAAAATATAGAAGGGGTAAAAAAAACATTGTTGTTAGAGCCGTGAATTTTCATGATTGTGTCATGAAAATCTGAATACTGATAACTCAAAGGTAGAACTGCTGAAAACGTAAATCTATATTTTTGCCAGCTATATTTAAGCTCAGTAAATATTTTTTTATAGCTTGATATCAAAGAATTTCTAAAACTATCTGCTAAATAATTTGAATTTCCATTGATTTGAATTGGGTATAGATCAGAACTCAATTTTTGCATCTGGGCAACCAAACCAAATTTTAAAGCATATTGACTATTTTGAGTTGATTTTCTATATGTTATGAAATTATTGCAAAAAAAATCAGGCAGGACTACATTTTGAGTTAATTGTGAATATGGTTGATTATTATTAAAAATATCCTCATTTATACCGGGTTTCAAAGCTAAATTTTCTGAATTCTTGGAATAACTAAAAAAAGAATACCCCTCAATGATATTTTTTTTACGAACAATTGTTATGTAGTTCATTTCACTTGTGAGGTGATTTTTTTTTCCCGATAAATTTTGGTTAAATCTGTCATTATTTAAAAAAACCAAAGAAGTAGATAGTTGATCCTCTCTCTCAGCAATAGCAGTCGCATTAAAGTAATGATTTTGTTTGTTATCATTAATATTTAGCTGTACACGAAATATCTTTGGGTCAAACTCAGTATGTTGTTGTTTAATATATCTTACTGTGTCATTGGGAAGGTAATAAAGTGAAGTATTAGTATAGTCTTGAAATTGTTTATCACTATACAAATATATATTATTTTTAAATTTTATATCATTTTTTGTTTTAAATAAATTATTAGCATTAAAAGCTATTGAATTATTAAAAAGGTACTGTTGCTTTCGCAAATTTGTGTTTTCACTCGAACCAATATTTAATAAATTTTTATTTTCTATTTGCCCTGCTTCATTATTATTTTCTTGTTTATTGTGAGGAATATTTTCATCATTATTATCAATACCTACATTATTTGTTTTAAATGTATTTATTGCTTTAAACCGGTTCTTAAATAGCAAAATATCGGCAGATTCAGAGTACATCAACTTATCAGAATATCCTATCCCGGATTCAAAATGTCCATTAATATTAAAATGGGCTTTATCTTTTAAACTTAAATTAATTGCAACTTTATTACTAATTCCAGCATCTTTTAAAACTTTAATTGGCTGATGATTTTCTAAAACTTGTACTTTTTCAACCATATCAGCACTTATAGCATTTGTAGCAATATTGTACCTATCATCAAGTAAATTATCGCCATCAATATAAAAATCGGATATCGGTTTTCCGTTATAATATATTTTCCCATTATCAGTAACTTCAATTCCTGGCAAGCGCTTTAATACATCTATAATACCTCTATCTTGTTTATTTTTGAATGCATCAACTGTATAGTTAAGTGTATCATTATTTTTTCTTAAATAAATTTTACCTGTAACTTTTATATCTGGCAATTTAAACGAACTATCATGTAAATTAAAATTAAATACTTGATTATTTAAAGTAATTGCTTCTGAAATACTTGAATAACCAAGTGCGTTTATTTTAATAAGAAGGGAATCTTTTAAAATAGCATTAGGGCTATTAATTGAAAAATTCCCATCCTTATCTGAAATTGTATATGCTATAATAGTTTTGTATTTTGTTTTAAATATATTAATGCTTGCACCACTTATCCCCTTTCCATTTTGAATTACCTTTCCAGAAATACTGATTTGAGCGCCCACAGAATATCCTAAATGAAAGATTAAAAGATACATATATCCAAAACGGAAAATTTGTCTCATAGGAAATTTTGTTGAAAAAATCGTGTTTGTTCAAAAAAATAGGGGGGGTAAATATGAAATAATTACAACAATCAATCTTTAGTTAGTTCAATAGTGTTATTTGGTTTTCTGAGAATTCTTGGAGCTTCTTCACCTCCGGGTCGTTGTACTTTTATTCCCATCATATTATTTAAGTAACCTATTGGATCATTTGCGATAGCTTCTCTTATCTTTTTAAATTCTTTTTTGGAGATAAGAGTAACATTCTTTGGTAGTTCAATTATATGTGGCTTAGCAGACAAATTCTCAAGACCAGTAAAATTAATATTAACCTGATTTTTACTATCATGTGCCTCAATTATAAGTCCAGGTAGCCCGCCAAGTTTCCATGGCCCATAACTTAAAGGTATACTTGAAGTAAACCATACATCATACTCTCTCCCCCGAAATTGACAAAAAGCTTTCTGGCACTCCATCCCTTCAATAATTTTGAGGCTATCAATAATTGCCCACTTTATTTTAATAGTATCTTCCATCAAGTATTCTTTTAATTCATTTTCATATATAAAAAAAGAGTTTTCTCGTGAAAATCTATACATTACAGTTGCGATGGTTCGTTTTTTAAATTGACTATTTGAGTTTACAGAACCAAAAGTATTATTATCACTATTTGACATTTGACTAATTTTATCAAAACTTTCAAATGAAGATGAATTCTTTCCCATAAATAAAACCATATTCTCATTGTACAATCTATTAGGATTTGTTGTATCAATCATAAAAGTAAAAGAGTAGTGTATGGCTGAGAAAGCACTATCTGGTGCTTGAGCAAAGGTTCTAAGTATAAATAAACTAAGTAGTGATAAAAGTAATATTTTTTTCATGATAATTAAATAATTAAAGCCCTACCTTTTATTCTTCAAGGTAGGGCAATTGAAATAAAATTAATTCCTAAAGTTGAAAAGGTAGATTACAATAATTGTTATTAATATAATTAGCTACTCTAAGTTGATCAAAAATATTTAAAGGGATTTCAGAAATAACAGTCCAAGTACCACATGAAGTATCTATAAGATATACGGGTAAGTTTGACTGTTTTAACTTGCTTTCATTTTGAAATACTTTTTCACTTGAAGTTATTTTATTTCCCAATGGAGATTGTGCAAGTCTACCTTTAGAAAAACCCGTAGTAGATAATAATAAAAGTAAAAATAGTGAAAATATTATTTTTTTCATTTTAACAAATTTAGAAAAATTCATCCCTTTCTTACGCCTCAGGAAGAATGTTCAGCGGTTTATTTACTTGCTTTACTGCAGGGATTTCCAGTTCATGTTTTGCATTCGGCTGTACATTGCTTATCCGAAGTAGTATCGTTATCTACCAACGTCCTTTTTATTAATCCTACCCGTCGATAGAATGTGTGGTTAATTAAGGAGTAACCCAATTGATCGCTCTTCCAATATTTTGAATGAAAAAAAATAAATGAACCATATAAATGATTCTAATTAAAAAGTCTGTCAATTGTTATTATGGGGAGGAGAAAATAGGATTCATTAATAAACCAAATTATTGCGTCTTACTATTCTCGGGTGGAGAAACCAGCAACTATAACCCCCTATCCCCAGTGAGCCATGACCCCCTAAAACTATTTAATCCAATCCCCATATACTATTTTGTATTTACACCATTTTAATTTGTTTACTATTTTACTATAAATATTGCAAATTCAATATATAATCAAAGTATTACATGGGGTAAGCATGTATGGTATTAGGGGTACAAATCACGTAGATTTTCCACAATATGAAAATATCTGACTTTTTTCGTTTTGCAAATAGGTGATTTCCCTAGATTTATCAAAAAAGGATAGGTGGTTTCCCTAAACTTTGGCCTGATAATCAATTTTTAACAAATAGATTATTTTATTATTCATAATTATCCGAAATTCAATACTTATTTATCTATCTCTTCAATAACCCCTTTTGAAAAGCTCAGCATTAACAATTGCAATCATTGATGATACTCCAAAATGGGTAACTAATGCAGCAAATCAGATAAAAAAAATCAATAATTGTTTATTACTTGTTACCCTTCATGATGGCTTTGATTTTGTTGAATGGTGCTACCATCATAAAGAACTTCCTGACATAGCTTTGGTTGATGTTGAAATGCCTAAAATGGATGGTGTTCAATTGTCTGATTTTTTAACTACACATTTTCCAAAAATTAAAATAATTGCCATTTCCTCTCATGGACACATTGAAGTGATAGAAGATATGATAGGCTGTGGTGCCTGGGGCTTTGTAAGCAAATTATATGAAATGAGAAATTTGCCATTTGCCATTGAAGCTGTAGCTAATGGCTTGGTTTATATTGATCCAACGCTTCATTTAAAAGATATTTCCCGAGAACAATTAATGGGGGAAAGAAATAACCAAAAACATCAGCTAAACAAACTAAAGCTTTCAAATAAACAAAAGGAAATTATTGCATTATATAGCACTTCTGCTGGCCAAAAAGAGATTGCTACAACACTATCTGTTTCTTCAAAAACCATTGAGAACAGGGTAAGAACTGTTTCGGAAATATTAAAAGTTACCAATAGGCAAGAGTTTACCATTAATAGCTTACGCCAAGGTTTTACTAGGATTGCCCGAGTTTTCCGATAAGTCGACTAGTTTAAAACATTTGTTTTCCTGCCTAAATTGAGATTTTTCATTTATTCAAAAGCAAATCATAACTTGTTGTACAAAGCTTGCTGCCTATGAGATTTCTCTGGAAACTCTATTTTCGCCTCATTGGGTGGAAAGTCAGAGACCCCTTTCCTATCAATACGCCCAAAGCCGTGATCATCGTTGCACCACATACCTGTGTAGACGATTTGTTTATAGGCCTTGCAGCCAAAAGCATCCTCAGACTTGATACCTTACACTTTTTTGGGAAAGAAGAACTGTTTAAAGGAATTACCGGCTTTCTGCTTCGTTCATTTGGAGGCATGCCTGTAGATCGGTTTAGCAAAAAGAATATGGTTGATCAAGCAGTGGATATGATCAATTGTCATTCAGAATTTTTATTGGCCCTATCTCCAGAGGGAACCAGAAAAAAAGTAGGGCGCTTAAGAACTGGCTTTTATTATATCGCACAGAAAGCGCAAGTACCCATCGTTATGGTGGCTTTTGATTTCGGAAACAAACAGATCAAGATCGAAGCGCCTTTTTACACAACCGCTGATGAAGCAGCTGACTTTAAAAAGATCATCGACTACTACGCACCCATCCAGGGTAAATACCCCGATTTAGGATTAACACATCTACAAACCATTTGAATTTTTGATCAATATGACTGCAACTCATAACCCCCCATCCATCATTGATAGCTTTTGTCGTTTTGAAGAAAGCAAGCCCAACCAACTATTTTTATCTGAACCGGTAAATCAAGTATACCAGAATTTTACTTGGCTTTCTGCTGGTGAAGAGATTCGGAAAATGGTTTCAGCCATTCATTCAAATGGCATACAAAAAGGTGATAAGATCGCCATCCTGAGTAAAAATTGTGCCTATTGGGTAATGGCAGACCTGGCAATCATGATGGCCGGCTGTGTTTCCATTCCATTGTATCCCAATATCAGCCCCAACCAATTAAACGAATTACTCCTGCACAGTGATTCAAAAATGATCTTCTTGGGTAAACTCGATGACCCTGAAAAAATGCAGGCTGCAGTTCCTAAACAGTTGATTCAAATTTGTTTCCCTTTTTATCCTATTGAAAATTGTCCAACTTGGACCGACTTCACCAAAGATCAAAAACCATTCATAGGAAATCCTGTGATTGATGAAGATGCATTGGCTTGCATTATCTATACTTCAGGAACTACCGGGAAACCAAAGGGTGTGATGCATACTTATCGTGCCATGAATTATGCAGTGGCTTCTTTTCTAAAATCCAATCCTACCATACAAACAGAGATCTTTTTTTCCTATCTCCCGCTTTGTCATGTTGCTGAAAAAATGTTGGTGGAATGTGGTACACTTTTTACTGGCAGTACTATGTATTTTGTAGAATCAATGGATCGATTCTCCAAAAATTTACAAGACACACAACCAACGATGTTTTTAGCGGTTCCTCGTATCTGGGAAAAAATGCAAGAAGGGATTCTGAAAAAAATGCCTCAAAAAAAATTAAACCGTATCCTTTCAATTCCAATCGTATCAAGCATCTTTAAAAAAATTATTCGTAAAAAATTAGGCCTTTCGAAAGCCCATTTTATTTACACTGGCGCTTCGCCCATTAATACAACTTTATTAGACTGGTATGATAAATTGGGGATCACCATCATGGAAGCTTATGGCATGACGGAGAACCTTGCCCTTTCTCATGCCAATAGAAAAAACGCTACAAAATTCGGAACCGTTGGAACCGCATACGGTGAAGTGGAAGTTCGTTTAGCTGCAGATCAAGAAGTACAAGTAAAAAGTATTGCATCGATGATCGGGTACTACAAGGAACCAGAACTTTCTGCTGAATCATTCGAAGATGGTTATTTAAGAACTGGCGATCAGGGTTCCATCGATGCGGAAGGATTCCTCACCATTACCGGCAGAATCAAAGATCAATTCAAAACCAGTAAGGGAAAATATATCAGCCCTGCGCCTATAGAAAATCAACTCCTTGCCAATAGTTATATCGATCAGGCTTGTGTTGTTGGTCATGCTATGCCACACGCATTGGCACTTTGTATACTGTCAGAATCTGCTAAAAATCTAGACAAGCTGCATCTTACGAACGATTTGTTAGCATTCTTAAAAGTCATGAATGAAGATTTAGAACACCACGAGCGAATTACCAAATTGATTATTCTCCATGAAAATTGGACCACCGAAAATGGCGTACTCACACCAACCATGAAAATAAAACGCAAAACGGTGGACGAAAAGTACCAGGCCCAATATATTGAATGGAGTAACAGCACAGATTCTGTCATATTTACCGACTAACGAATTCAGTCATAATGAATTGTGAAATCAAACATTGTAACACAATTTTTGGGTTACAAATTCGTTTTCATTCGTATAAACTGATATTAAAACAAACAGATATGAAATTTAGAATCTATGTTGGGCTTAGTCTGAGTGCGGTGATGCTGTTCTCTTGCGTTAGCCAGAAACAAATGAGACAGGAGCAGGCTAAATATGGTGAATTAAATGGTGCTTATCTTGAATTACAAGGAAAATATCGCAGTCTTCAAGACGAACAAACTAAGTGTACTGGTCAGGTTGCTGACTTGAACACCAAAAAATCTGCATTAGAATCTGCTAATAGCGATTTGAAAGGTCAAATTGACTATTTAAAGCAAAACAATAATACCGTTCTTAATCAATTGAAAGACCTTTCTGTTGTAACTGGTGCTCAAGCAGAAAGCATTAAGAAGTCGTTAGATAATATTGGTGCGAAAGATATCTATATCAAAGATCTTCAGGGTAGTATTGCTCGCAAAGATTCTTTGAACATGGCATTGGTAATGAACTTGAAAGGTGCGATTGGAAACCTAGACGATAAAGACATCAATATTAAAGTTGATAAAGGAGTTGTGTATGTAGACATTTCTGATAAATTGTTATTCAAGAGTGGTAGTTATGAAGTAACTGCTAGAGCGAAAGAAGTATTAGGAAAAGTTGCTAAAGTATTGAACGCACAACCTGAAATTGAATTCATGGTAGAAGGTCACACAGATTCTGTAGCCATTAAAAGCGAAGGGATTTCTGACAACTGGGACCTAAGTGTTAAACGTGCTACTACCGTTGTTCGTATTTTACAAAACACTTACGGACTAGATCCAAAACGTATGACAGCTGCTGGACGTGGCCAATACCTTCCACTTGCAGATAATACTACTAATGAAGGTCGCGCTGCAAATCGCAGAACAAGAATTGTAATCTTACCACAATTAGATCAGTTCTTCAAATTGTTAGAAACTAAGAAGTAATAGATCAACTAACCCAAATTCTACGGCCATCCTCATTTTAGAGGATGGCTTTTTTATGTTGTATTTTGATGATATACTTATATATATGATACAAAATCCTCAAAAGTTCTTTATTTTTAATTAACCCTCCAACTTGGTTTATCCGACTGATTTCATAATCAATCTAGCTATGCTGTCTCTAAACCATATACGTCAACATAAACTAATAGCATTTGCACTGCTGTTATTCTTTTTTGTTTCTTTTGGATCAAACAGAAGTGAAGCACAAAATGCACCTGTTGCAAAAAACGGTGTGATTGATTTACGTGAAACAGATTTTTCAAAATCGATCATTCCTCTAGGGGGTAGTTGGGCATTTTATTGGCACCAATTGATCATTCCTGATAGTATTAATTCGAGTACCAATTTTATTGATTTCCCAAAACTTTGGAACAATACTCAATTAAACGGTGTGCAGCTTCCATCAATAGGATATGCTACTTATTATTTAAAAGTGTTACTTCCTAAAAACAAAAAAGGAATTGCATTAGCAATACCAGATGTATACTCCAGTTATCGGTTATACCTAAACGGTAATGTGTTTTCTTCGAACGGAAATCCTGATACTACCAAATCTAGATCATCAGCTAATTGGGTACAAAAAACCTTGCCACTAGAAACTGAAAAAGATAGCATTGTGCTGGTTTTACAAATTGCAAATTATTGGCACGCTAAAGGAGGTCCATACAAAAGCATTTCAATTGGTAATCGATATAAAATGTTGGGACAGGATGAAAAAGAAAAAGCATATGACCTGATTCTAACAGGATGTTTATTCATGGGCGGATTATTCTTTTTTGGTTTGTTTCTTTTTGGAAAGCACGACAAGGTGATACTATTGTTTTCTCTTTTTTGCGTTTCGTATAGTTACAGAGTAATTGGTTCTAATTCCTATGAGTTACACAATATACTTCCCTCGCTTCCTTTCTGGTTAACCCTTCACCTAGAATACCTAAGTCTTTATGCTGTTGCTTGTTCATTTACATTATATACTTGGTACTTATACCCCGAAGACTTTAGTAAATTAGTAATGAAATTAATGATGGTAATATGTATTGGTTTTACCTGCATTACCATATTTCTTCCTTCTGTCTATTTTACGGCAACCATCAATTATTTTTTGATTACCATGTTCGTTTTCTTTCTTTATGTTTTTTATGTCTATATCCAAGCTGCAAGAAATAATAGGGTTGGTGCCGGGTATGCTATATGGAGTACAACTGTTGGGTTGATCATTAATGTCATAATCAATCTTGAATACTTTGGGCTGGTGAGTCCGCAGAAAGGAATAATATTCATTGGCTTCGTTGCATTCTTCTTTCTTCAATCTTTGATCCTATCTTTTCGGTTTGCGTTTGTGTTAAATCAAGCAAAAAAACAAGCAGAGGAGGGCTTACTTGCTAAAAGTGAGTTCTTATCAACCATGTCGCACGAGATTAGAACACCATTGAATTCAGTGATTGGTTTGTCGAATTTATTACTGCGCGATAAACCTCGAAAAGACCAAGAAGAATATTTAAATGTGATGGTGTTTTCTGCAAACAATTTATTATCTATCGTTAATAATATTCTAGACTATAATAAAATTGAAGCTGGAAAAATTCATTTCGAGTTAATTGAAATGAACTTAAATGAAATGGCTAAAAATATTATTACCGGATTCAAAACTTATGCTAGCGAAAATAAAGATGAGTTGATTTTTGATTATAATTCTTCCATCAACTTAGCAGTTCAGGGTGATCCTACACGCACAACACAGGTTCTTAGTAACTTATTAAACAATGCCATTAAGTTTACCAAAAAGGGGAAGGTTACTTTTTCAATGAACGCAATTGAATTAAATAGTGAAAATGTTACTGTTCAATTTAAAATTCAGGATACCGGAATTGGCATTGACAAAGAAAAACAAATACACATTTTTGAAAGGTTTACACAAGCTGATTCATCAACCTCAAGAAGTTTTGGTGGCACAGGACTAGGCTTGGCTATTTGCAAAAAATTATTGGACTTGCAAAATGTGGAATTGATGCTAGAAAGCGAACCTGGAAAGGGTTCAACATTTTCTTTTACACAAATCTTTCCTTTAAGTAAAATTCATTTAAACCCCAACAAACTATACGAACAACTTCCATCTGAAGAAGACCAACCACTTAAAAACATCGACATATTATTGGTTGAAGACAACGAGGTAAATATTTTGGTGGCGGTTAGTTTTTTAGAAAGATGGGGCGCAACTGTTACCATTGCAAAGAATGGTCAGGAAGGGATCGACATGCTCGACCTAACTCGACATAAATTGATCTTGATGGATATGCACATGCCGGTGATGGATGGCTATACTGCTACAAAAATTCTAAGAAAAAGAAATATCCCGATTCCTATCATTGCACTAACGGCAAGTCTTCCAAAAGAAATAGAACTTCGAATTGAAACAGTGGGAATGAATGATATAGTTGTGAAGCCTTTTCTTCCTGAGGAATTATTTAAAAAAGTGTTGCACTATACCAATGTCTATCGATCGCCCGATTTAGATTAGTATCAAGGTTTATTGATTTCTTCAAACCCACCAGTTTGTTTATTCTTTCGAACATTATCCCAGTTAAAATAGCGTCCGTTCATTGCCACATAAACGCCATTGGGTAAAGCTTGTACAAAAGCTAAGGCACTACCTAGATTAAATAATCCATCCGAGCTGCCAAATTTATAGGGGATCATGGCACCCGTTAACACAATCGTCTTGTCTTTCGTTTCCTTTGCTAATACAGCAGCGGTTTCTGCCATCGTATCTGTACCGTGGGTGATGATGATTTGATCTTCTTCTGAATTCTGACATTGACGCGCAATCAGCTGCCTGTCATCGTCGGTCATTTCCAGGCTGTCTACCATCATTAGTGTTCTGATATCTACATCTACACGGCACCTACCCAATTTGAGTAATTCAAGGATATGAGTGTCTTTGAAATACAATTGTCCATTCAACTCATTGTACTCCTTGTCGAAAGTTCCGCCGGTGATGAAAATACGTATCGACATAAAATAGTTTGTATCAAAATTAAGAAAATAAAAAACTTATATTTTTTCTCGTTTTTTGTAAATCTATGCGCCAATTATAATTTATCGTAGAGCGCGCGTAATCTTTCGCGGGTCATGATCTTCTCCCAATCTTTACCTAAAGCGTTCTCCCATAAAGGTTTCATACCTATCGACACATTGATCATTTTTTCAAAATCTTCTTCTGATAAGTTCTTACAGATCCCAACCGGAATATCGATATTGTTTTTTTCAACCATCCACTTAAACTCTTTCACTCCGGCAGGATAAAATTCTTCTAGGTGATTCATCACTATACAATTTCCAATGCCGTGTTTGGTACCTAATAGATAACTCAAACCATAACTCACTGCATGTGCCACACCCACTTGAGAATATGCAATACTCATTCCACCTGCATAAGATGCCATCATTAATTGATCATCACTTTCATCATCCCAATGATCTTTCTCTACATATATTTTCTGACATAGTTGTAAAGCCTTTTCGCCATAGCTCTTACTAAACTCATTTAAATACGTTCCTTCTAAACTTTCAATACAATGGATATAGCAATCCATTCCAGTATAGAAACGCTGATTGATCGGTGCATCTTTTGTTAACTCAGGATCCAATACGATCTGATCGAAAGGCGTAAAATCAGAATTCATTCCCAACTTTCTCACCGGACCAGTTAACACGGTTGTTCTACTAACTTCAGCACCAGTACCACTTAACGTTGGGATCCCAACTTTATAAACACCTGCTTGTTTTACTAAATCCCATCCTTGATAATCTGCAGAAGATCCTGGATTGGTCATCATCAATGATACCGCTTTTGCTAAATCCATTGCAGACCCACCTCCAATGCCTATCACACCACTAATTGTTCCAAATTCATTCTTTAGATCTTGTGCTAATTTATCTACCTGTGTGGTTTTAGGCTCATAGGTTACATCTACAAAAATAATTTTGTCTTTGCCCCTCAAAGGCACACGACTTGCTAATGGTTTACCATCAAAAAAATGGTCCACTAAGAATATCATTGGTGCATCACCCTTACGTTGTGGTGCTAAAATTTCATCTAATTGATTAAAGCTACCGCGACCGTACACAACATAGCTTACCATTTTAAAATTGCGGAAAGATGCCATAAAAATCTATTTAAACATAAATGATGGGGCAAAGATACAACTTCCATAAAAAGCATTCTGAATCCTAGAAATCTTTAACGGATCGATTTCATTTGCCAAAAGCGAATGTTTTTGAACTGGGTAGCGGCACCATCACTAAATAATTGAATATACTTTTCTGTCTTCTCTGAAAATACCTGCGCGGTAAGAACCACGGTTCCGTCAGCTGAATACACTTCAACGATACTGGCATCTACAAAAATTCTGAGCGTAATTTTTCCATTCTCAGGTTTTAAAATAGTTCCAGATTTTGCAATTGCTGCATACTTTTTATTGAAATCGTTTACCGTATGAGAACGGTCTATATAAATCTGTTCTGTTTTACTATCATAGCCAATTTCAAAATACCCGTAAGCACCCATTGCAACTCTTATGCCTGCAACTGCGTTTGGCTGTGACTGCATCTGCAAAGACAATTCATAACTACTGCCTGAAAAAGGCAGTAGCAAATTTTGCTTCAAGTTTTTATCGGCTGCATGCTGTTCTGGACCCCTCAAAGAAGTCAAAGCCCCAATCGGTTGTTGCACCAACACCCAGTCTCCTTCCTGCTTTTTCACAGACAATTTTCTTGGTAAGGACATCGCACTTTTCCAAGGCTTTGTAGGAATGGCATTCGCATATTCCCAATTATTCACCCAACCTATACTGATGGGTTGTTTGTCGATAGTATTGTGATAAGCAACAGCTGCATAATAATCTGTGCCATGATCCTGTTTGTGAATGGTGGTACTTGGATGATCCTCTAAGAATTGTATACCATCAAACTCGCCCACAAAATATTGCATGGTGCTATTCTGCGAAGTAAATAAAACCCATTTCGTTTTACCGGCTTCCCCTTCAATGGGAACTTGCATAAGATCTGGACACTCCCATACACCACTAGTGTCACCCCTCGGACCAAAATCACTCAGCTTTTTCCATTGCATTAAATTTCCTGATGCATAAAAAGAAATCTGGTGTTCATTGGGTTGTGAAACGGCCATGATCCATTCTTGCTTTGGTTCGTACCAAAAAACATTGGGGTCTCTGAAATCTTTTTTATGCAAATTCAAAACAGGATTTCCAGCATATTTTTTCCACGTCAATCCTTCATCATTACTAAATGCCAGGTTCTGAGTTTGTAAAGTATCTGTATGCCCAGTATAAATTGCAACAAGTGGTTGACTATTCTTTGCATTTGCAAAACCTGAAGTATTATTTTTATCCAAAACTGCAGAACCAGAAAAAATCATTATTCCATTTTCTTCTGCAATCGCTACAGGTAATTCATCCCAATGTATCAGGTCTTTACTAGTAGCATGACCCCAACTCATATGTCCCCATACATTTCCAAAAGGATTGTGCTGAAAAAATAAATGGTACAAACCATTCTTATAAACCAACCCATTGGGATCGTTCATCCAATTCTTACTCGGCGTAAAATGAAATTGCGGCCTGTAGGTTTCATGGAACAGGGTTTGCTTTTGAGCAGCAATTGTTCCAAACAAAAACAAACTAACAATTAATATACTCGTACGCATCTTGTAATTTTTATTTGATCAGTTTCTTTTCTAATTCTTCCAACGAAATATTTTTTGTTTCTGGCATACTAGTCACCACCCATATCAATTGCAATACCATCATACCTGCAAAGAAGGCGAAGATGGGCCAAGGATTTTCTTTGAATATGCCATTGTCCTTATCTAAAAAATAAGGTGTTACCAACGTGATGATGGCCGCAAACACCCAGTGAATACTGGCCCCGAAAGATTGTCCTGCCGAACGGATCTTATTCGGAAATATTTCTGAAATGAATACCCAAATTACCGCTCCTTGTCCAACTGCATGCGATGCAATAAAGAACAACAAGAAGGTCATTAAAAACAGCGGACTCGTATGTGCATAGAACGCATATGAAACCAACGACAGACTAAAAATATAACCAAACGATCCAATCAGCAAGAGTGTTTTTCTTCCAAGCTTGTCAATTAAATACAAGCCCACAAAAGTGAAGATCAAATTGGTGCCGCCGATCGCAATAGAATTAAATAAAGATTCTTTTGCAGCTAGTCCGGCTTTTTCCAAAATCTCTGGAGCATAATAAAGTATGAAATTGATCCCAGAAACCTGATTAAAAAACGCGATCAGAAAAGCTAAGAAGATTATTTTTTTGTGCTTCGC
This sequence comes from Bacteroidota bacterium, assembly GCA_026391125.1. GTDB lineage: Bacteria > Bacteroidota > Bacteroidia > Chitinophagales > Chitinophagaceae > Sediminibacterium. Next base: position 40,013 of record JAPLEO010000123.1, on the reverse strand, counting down.
ATTAAAAAATTCAGAAGGATTTCCTTTGCTTGAATCGTGTTGATTGCTTTGTATGATGCTTTTTACTTCGGCCTCCACATCTTCTACGCCAATTTGTAACATGATTTTTTTCGCGGCTTCTTGATCATTCTTTTTAGAGATCAGCCACCTCGGACTTTCAGAAATTCCAAATACCAATGCGGTATATAAAATAGAAGGAACGGCTAATACACCCAGCATCCAGCGCCAATCATTTGCACCGCCAAATCCTTGTAAAAAATAGTTCGATAAAAATGCAATCAGAATTCCGAACACAATATTGAACTGGTATAATGCCCCAAGTGTTCCCCTGGTTTTAGGTGTTGAAATTTCTGAAATATAAATGGGTGCTACTACTGAAGAAACACCGATCCCTAATCCGCCAAGAAAACGGAAGAAAGAAAAAACATAGGGGTCGTTTGCAAATGCAGAACCGAATGCAGACACCGCAAATAAGATTCCCACCCAGAGCAATACTTTTTTTCTGCCGTATTTTTCTGTGGGAATTCCTCCAAACAATGCACCGATCACAGTTCCCCATAATGCCATCGACATAATAAAAAATCCATGAAATAAAGGAGACGTGTGCCAGAGTTCTTTGATGGGTTGGTTTGCACCGGAGATGACCACTGTATCAAATCCAAAAATAAAACCGGCTAGTGCTACAACAATCGACCAGCGAATGAGTTTGTTCTGATTCATATGCAATCGTTATTTTGATACAGAAAGATAACAAAAGCCTTGCAAAAAGCTTCTATCTAAAAATATCAAACGATTGATGTGCTGAATTTATGAGCGAATTATTTTAGAAGCTTTGCTGCTTTGATCAGATCTTCTGGTGTATCAATCTCTACACCCATATAAGTTGTAACCACCATACGCAATGGAATACCATATTCGAGATAACGCAAGCATTCAATTTTCTCTGCTGCTTCCAGTGGCGTCATTGGCCAGTTGGTAAATTGCAATAAGGATTCTTTTCTAAATGCATACACGCCAATATGCTCATAATAAATACTCTTTAGCGCTGTGTTTCTCGGAAAAGGGATGACGCTTCTTGAGAAGAATAAAGAATTCATATTTCGATCCACTGCAACTTTTACATAATTCGGATCTGCAATTAATGTGGGGTCTTTCAACTCTTGCATCAACGACGCAACTTTAACCGTATCTCCGTCGGTGCCAGTAAATGTGGCTAATAATTTTTCTAGTGGTTCTCTTTGAACAAATGGTTCATCGCCTTGCACATTCACAATGATATCTATGTCCATATTAGCCGCAGCTTCTGCAATTCTATCACTACCGCTTTCGTGTGTTTTGATACTCATGATAGCTTTGCCACCATTTGCACTTATCTCATTAAAAATGATCTCGCTATCGGTTACAACATACACATCATCAAACAATCCTGTTGCTACTGTATTATCATAAGTATGTCTAATAACAGTTTTATCTCCCAATACCTGCATGAGTTTTGCCGGGAAGCGGGTTGCTGCATAACGTGCTGGAATAAATGCGGCGATCTTCATAAAAACGATTTATGCAAAGATGCGGTGAATGACTCAATAATCCGTTTTCACCTTACTATCGAATGGAATTTTTAATTGAAAAGCAAGATTCTCATCCTTACTATTATCTAATACGTCTAGTCCGTATACAATCGTATCAATCGGCGTATAATTATAAGTGCCAAAGATCCGATCCCAAATAGAAAAGATGTTTCCATAATTACTATCTGTTTGAGGACGCATCATATGATGATGCACTTTGTGCATGTCTGGAGATACAATTACCCATCCGATGGCATTGTCAAGCCATAAGGGCAATCTCAAATTAGCATGATTGAACTGAGATAATACAGCACTCATACTTTGATACATCATGAATAGCCACATCGGTGCGCCACAGATCAACACAGCGATCATCGCAAACACTGCACGGAAAACACTTTCACCTGGATGGTGCCTGTTAGCGGTGGTGGTGTCAACATGGGTATCTGCATGATGTACCATATGAAACTTCCACATCCATTTTACTTTGTGTTCGATCAAGTGGATCAAATAAGCACCGATCAAATCCATCAACAATAATCCAACGATCATAAATAACCATAGTGGCATGGTTACTAATTGCATCAATCCAAAATGATGGCTGATCGCCCAGTCACTTGCTTTTACAATTAACAGTGCGAATGCAAAATTGATAATGATGGTAGTGATGGTAAAAAAGATATTAAGCGATGCGTGCTTCCATTTATGATAGCTAAAACTAAAAAGCGGAATAAAACTTTCGATGATCCAGAAAAAACTGATACCACCAGCTAATATTATTGCACGGTGTAGACTTGGAATATGTTCGAAATAGTTTACAATACTTTCTATCATGGGGGAATCGATTTGCATTCAATATACAAACAAATTATGTCCGCTTGTTGGTTGGTCACAAAAAAATAAGCCGTCCCGATTGATCGGGACGGCCTATGTAATATTAAGAGTTGTACTAGTTATTCAACATCAACGGCATTACCAACATCAATAGGTCTTCGCCTTCGCCTTGTTCTGTTGGTTTGATTAAACCAGCTTTTGTAGGAGTTGACAATTCCATTTTCACATCGTCGGTATCAGCTGCGTTCAGCATCTCAATCAAAAATTTAGCGTTGAAAGCGATCTGAAGATCTTCACCATCATACTGGCAGTTCATGCGCTCATTACCTTCAAAACTGAAGTCGATGTCCTGTGCAGCCAATTGTAATTCGCTTCCGCTAATATTCAACGCCACTTGGTTAGTGCTCTTATTAGAGAACACGTTTACGCGACGTAAAGCACCTTGAAAATCTGCTTTACTTACGATCAATTTATAAGGATTGTCCGCAGGGATCACCACTTTATAATCAGGGAAACGAGCATCGATCAAACGACAGATCATTTGAGTAGATCCGTGTTGTACAAACAAGTGATTGCTATTATAACTGATGGTTAGTTCGTCTTCGTTATCAGGCAACGCATTTTTCAAAAGGTTCAAAGGCTTTTTAGGCACAATAAAAGAATCTACTTTAGACGCTTTGGTATCGGTACGCTTATACCTTACTAAACGATGTGCATCGGTTGCTACAAACTGTACATAGTCTTTGGTGAGTTCAAAATAAACACCGGTCATTGCTGGGCGCAGATCATCTCCACTCACAGCAAATAAGGTTTTATTGATCGCAGTTAACAAAGACCCGCTAGTCATATTAAAACCAGTAGTGTCATCAGCCGATGGTTCTTTCGGGAAGTTATCTGGATTTTCGCCCATCACTTTGTACTTACCGTTATCGCTAGTAATCTCAACAGAGAAGTTTTTGTCGATATTGAAAGTAAGTGGCTGTTCTGCAATATTCTTCAAAGTATCCAAGAGGATTTTTGCTGGAATACATACTTTACCATTCACTTTGCTCTCTACATCCATCTGAACACGCATCACCGTTTCGAGGTCGGTAGCAACTACACTTAATTTTTTGTCCTCAATTTCAAAAAGGAAGTCCTCCAGTATCGGAAGTACCGTATTAGCATTGATTACACCGCTGATCTGCTGCAGGTGTTTTAGCAAAGAGGAGGAAGAAACAATGAATTTCATTCTGCAAATTTATGTTCCAACAAACCTAACGTAAAATGTTAATATTCCCTCCACAGAAATGCCCGTTTCCAGTAAGAATTTAATTAATGTTAATGAGTTGTGGATTGAAAACTATCAATCTTGAGGTAACACAGAAAGCAATTGGCGGTATTTTTCGCGGTTGATGGGTTTGATCACATAATCAGTAACCGCCGGATAGCTTCTCGACTTCTGGATGTCGCTCTCATCAACCGAGGAGCTCACCACATAAATCACAATGTTTTTGGGTAATTCATGCTTCATCTGATCAAAAGCTTCCAAGAAATTCCAGCCATTCATGATCGGCATATTGATGTCTAAAAAGATGACATCTGGAATACTGCCTTCCTGTTGATTTTCGGGAATGCAAAGGAAATCAATAGCCTCTTTACCATTAAAAAAGGTTTTGATGCTACTCGTTAATCCAGTAGCCTCTAATATCATTTTTGCAGTAAACTGATAAACTTTATCGTCATCAATTAAACAAACATTGTGCTTTCCAGTACTCATAGTAAAAGTGGTTATAATTACCTTTGTACAGTTTACCGAGGGGTCGTTTACAAATATAATGTTCTTATTTTCCTTTTTCAAAGAATTTGTTTTGAATAAAACCTATACAAAAGAGCAAGCATTCCAAAAAATAAAGCAATACTGTGCCTACCAAGAAAGGAGTCATTTTGAAGCCAAGGAAAAGCTTTATTCTTTTGGTTTACACAAGACAGACGTAGAAATATTGCTTTCAAACCTGATCGAAGAAGACTATCTGAACGAAGAAAGATATGCCACACTTTTTGCTGGCGGCCATTTCCGTACCAAAAAATGGGGACGGATCAAGATTAATGCGGCACTCCAACAGAAAAGAGTGAGCGCCTACAATATTCGAAAAGGTTTGCTGGTCATCGAAGAAAAGGAATACCGTAAATGCTTGTTACAACTGGCCACCGCAAAATGGAAATCTGTAAAATCAGAACAATGGCTGAATCGTATGGCTAAGACAACAAACTATTTGTTACAAAAGGGTTACGAAGGCAATTTGATCCAAGATACAATTGCACAAATTCGATCAAAAGAAAAAGAGTAATATTATAGTCAGATTTTAAGTTTATGAACGCACTTGCTATTAGCCTGATTCAAACGGCACTTTTTTGGGAAGACAAAGCGCGCAACCTTGCGATGCTCGAAGAAAAGATTATGGGCATTAGCGAAAAAACAAATCTGGTGATCCTTCCTGAAATGTTCTCAACTGGTTTTAGTATGAAGCCCGAATCATTGGCCGAAACCATGGAAGGTGAAACTATAGCATGGATGAAGCGTGTGGCTATTTCAAAAAAGGTGATTGTAACGGGAAGTCTGATCATTCAAGAAGATGGCAATTACTACAACCGATTGATCTGGATGCTACCCAATGGAAGTTTTGGCTTTTACGATAAACGACACTTATTTGCTTTCGCTGGCGAAGACCAGTTTTATACCGCGGGCAAAAAAAGGTTGATCACCAGCGTCAATGGTTGGAAAATTAATTTACAGATCTGTTACGACCTACGCTTTCCTGTTTGGGCCCGTCAGCAAACCACCGAATCTCCTGAATATGATTTGATCATTTATGTAGCAAACTGGCCCGAACGCAGAAACCATGCTTGGAAAACCTTGCTCACTGCTCGAGCCATCGAAAACCAGTGTTATGTAATTGGCGTAAATCGGGTAGGAGCGGATGGTAATCAAATTTATCATAGCGGCGATAGTATGTTGATCGATCCACTTGGTTCCGTTTTATTTAGCAATGAACACGAAGAGGTCATCCATCATGTTGAATTGAAAAAAGATTTATTAAACGAGATTCGCAGTAAATTCCCTTTCTGGAAAGACGCAGACGATTTTCATATTTTACAAGACGAGCAACATGACTAAGAAAACTTTTCTTGCCAAACAATTATTTACCGGAAGTGAATACCTCCATCATCATGCTGTGATAGTTGAGGATAATAAAATTGTTTCGATCCTGCCATTCGAACAAATTCCACCTCATGCTGGACCCATTTATGATATCATCGCACCTGCATTTATTGATATACAGATCTATGGTGCGCATGGAAAATTATTAGCAGTTTACCCCAATGCAGATTCCATCTTTCGCTTGTATGATTATTGCAGTAAGGGCGGGGCTTCTCATTTTGTTGTTACAGTTGCAACCAATAGCAAAGCGGTTTTTCATGCTTGTATAGATGCAGTAAAAGAATATTGGGACCGAGACGGAAGGGGTTGTTTGGGTTTACACGTGGAAGGTCCGTGGATCAATGCATCCAAAAAAGGTGCGCATCTCGAAGAATTCATTCATACGCCTTCCATAGAAGAAGTGAAAGAATTATTGGCTTATGGTAAAGGCGTGATCAAAATCATCACCCTCGCACCGGAGGTTTGTAGTAAAGAAATTGTTGCGCTCATCCAAGCAACGGGAATCATTGTTTCTGCTGGTCACAGTAACGCAACATTTGAAGAAGCAACATTTGCATTTGACCAAGGCATTGGTACTGCAACACATTTATATAATGCGATGAGTCCGTTGCAACACCGCTCACCAGGATTTGTAGGTGCTGTATTTAATCACCCAACTGTGATGAGTAGTGTGGTGCCCGATGGATACCATGTAGATTTTGAAGCAATCAAAATTGCTAAAAAACAAATGGGTGAACGTTTGTTTGTGATCACAGACGCAGTTGCAGAAACTACTATTGGACCCTATCCGCATCACTTAGTGGGCGACAAATACGAATCCAACGGCATACTCAGCGGATCTGCACTAACAATGGTAAGTGCCCTAAAAAATCTGGTAAAAAAAGTAGACATTCCACTCGAAGAAGCTTTACGCATGGTAAGCACTTATCCCGCAAAAGCCATCGAAAGAAATGATACCATGGGAAAAATACAAGTAGGGTCTCCTGCAAACCTTGTATGTCTAAATGAAGCACTAACGGTTGAGCATTTGGTTACTGCGGATTAAACTAAAAAAGATAATTTTTCTATCGGAGCTGCCTCGGCTTGAAAGCCGGGGTTAACGTATTTCTAAGGATGTTAGTAGCTTAAACAAGTGCCGTCCATTTTTCACTTTTCACTTCTTCCTTATCTTTTCACTTGGGCTTTTATGTATTCCATTTTGAGATCAACCCCTTGCTTGATAGCAAATGAATTCGGCAAAACTACAATGTCTGGCATGACGCCTCTTCCTTTTGGTCGGTCTTTATCCAACACCACTCTAAACAAAGGAAGTGTCACTTGAATTTTACTATTGGGCAATACAATTGTTGGTAAATGGATCGCGGTATTTCCATAGTATCCACCACCTGTTTCTTCACCAATGATTTGCACATTGTCCTGTCCTTTTAAACATCCAGTAAACACGGTTGCAGCACTAAAAGTAGATGGACCTTGTAATAAATAAATTTTTCCATCAAAATGGTGTTTGGAAAAAGGTTGATTCACGGTAGTTTCAAATCGATGGTAATGATACCTGCCATCATCCATTTTTGTGGTATTGAAATTCAATGGGAACCAAAACCAAAACGATTGATGAATATATTTTCCATCAATAAAATTCCGATTGATCGCTGCAATAGTATCAGCAACTTTAAAAGGATGCTTTGCTAAATACTTTGTTAGTCGAATGCTATTATTCAAATGCCCACCACCATTATCGCGAAGGTCGATCACTAAATTTTTTGATCTGCGCTCCTCGATTTGCTTAAAAGATTTGCGCATGAATTTTTGTAATCCATTCACAGAGAATCCAGCGACATGCATGTATGCGGTACTCGTTGTGTCATCGAATTTTAAAGATAGTTGTGCATTCCTTCTTTGTTTTTTGATCTCTCTTTTTGTTGGGACCTTATAGCCTGCTAATAATTTTTGTAAAGAATCCATTTTCGATTTGTCTAAAACGGGTATCTTAAAACTGCGCAATCTTTCTTTCCTTTCTACACCAGTTGAATCAATATATCCAATCAAATAACTCGAGTCTAATCCAAAAACATTCTTATACCATGCGCCGAAATTATTACTCACGCGCTGACTTTTATAGTTTGTTACATTCCCATCGATACTGATGTATTGATAAAAACTATCCAGCATCTCTTTGTTTGTTCTACCATTAATAGAAGTGATAATGCTTCCTCGCTTGATGCCTGTAGCTCTTGGAGAAACGCTTGCCGTAACAACCAAACTATCATCCCATACTTTGATTGCTAATGGAAATTGTGGGAGTCTAATTTTGGAACTTGCTTTTGCAAATTCTTTTGAGTTGAGTACCACCGTGTGTCCACAATGAATCTGACTTACCAACGCAGCGATCTTATTTCTAAACTGCACTTCATTCAATGAATCATGTATGCTATGAATGGTTTCAGCAAAACTGCTGTCCATTTTTTCTTTCGAGGTATACCAATAAAGGCTAGGGTGGTTCGACTCTAAAATTTTCTCAAGAATCTGTACGTCTTCTTTGAGTGCGGTTGCGGAATATTTTTGATCGAAAGAATATTGGCTGCTATGGGAGCTACTGCAAGACCAACAAAAAAGCATGCAAAGAAGCCCGACTAAATATTGAACTCTCTGCATGCGTTATAATTATTTTGTAAATGCATTCCAACCTTGGGCTGTGATTGGAAATTCATTACCACCTTTTGTCAAAATTTTAGAACCCGCTTCCATTTCGGTCATGTATCCAATAACGCTGATGTCTTCATTGAAAGTGATCTTATCGTAATCTTCTTGTTTCAAAGTAAAGATCAATTCATAGTCTTCACCACCATTCAATGCACAAACAGTTGGGTCCAATCCAAATTTATAAGCAGCCCTTCTGCTTTCATCAGAGATCGGTAATTTCTCTTCATAAATTCTACATCCCAGATTACTTTGCTTACACAAGTGCAACACTTCACTACTTACACCATCGCTCACATCCATCATAGAAGTTGGAACGATCTCATTCTTTTCAAAAAATTCGATGATCTCTTTTCTTGCTTCTGGTTTTAATAACCTACCAACAATATAACTTTCGCCTTCTAAGTCTGGTTGAATTTTTGGATTTTCTAAATAGATCTTTTTCTCTCTTTCCATGATAGTCAATCCTAAAAATGCTGCACCCAAATCGCCACTCACACAAATCAAATCTCCATTTTGTGCCGTACTGCGTTTCACAAATTTGTCGGGTGTTACTTCACCAATTGCTGTAACAGAAATAATAAATCCTTTTTGAGAAGTAGAAGTATCACCGCCTATTAAATCAACTCCATGTTTTTCGCAAGCCGCATAAATTCCTTCATAAAATTCATTCAATGCTTCTACGCTAATTCTATTGCTAATACCAATGCTCACAGTGATCTGTGTTGGCGTTGCGTTCATAGCATAGATATCACTCAGGTTCACCATCACAGATTTATAACCCAGATGTTTTAGTGGGGTATACATGAGATCAAAGTGCACACCTTCTAATAACAGATCTGTTGTGATCACGGTTTGCTTTCCAAAATGATCGATCACCGCTGCATCATCGCCCACACCTAAAACGGTGCTGGCATTTTGAATTTCAAAATTTTTTGTTAGGTATTCTATCAACCCAAATTCGCCTAAGTCGGCTATCTCTGTTCTTTCTTCCATAATTACTTTTAATGATTCTAAAAAGATTCAACGCGTCTACTAACTGCGTACTTCACCGCCATTTACAATCGACAATAACTCGTCATGAATTAATCCATTAGTAGCAATGATATGTGGTTGATAAGGTGAGTAATCATTTCCTTTAAAGTCGGTTACTTTTCCCCCTGCTTCTTCCACCATTAAAAAACCCGCAGCACTATCCCAGGCTTGCAGTTCGTGTTCATAAAATCCATCGAACCTTCCTGCTGCCACCCAACAAAGATCAATTGCTGCACTACCCAATCTTCTTACAGGAACACCTTTACGAATTAATTTTTCGAATACTTGTAACGGACCATTTGGTGTATCCAAATACGTATATGGAAACCCTGTTACCATCGAACTTTTAGCAACTTCTGTTCTTGTGCTAACTTGAATTTTTTTACTATTCAAGGTTGCGCCGAAACCTTTTTGTGCAAAAAAGAATTCGTTTAGAAAAGGATTATAAACCGCACCCAAGATCATTGTTCCTGCTTGTTCTACTCCAATGCTTACACAACAAATTGGAATTCCATTTGCAAAATTTACTGTTCCATCAATTGGATCGATGATCCATTTATAAGTGCTGTCTTGAATGATTTCGCCAGCTTCTTCACTCAAAATATAATGGTCTGGAAAATCATTTTTAATGATTTCGAAAATTGCTTTTTCAGATGCGTGATCTGCTTCAGTAACTAAATTGTTGATTCCTTCTTTGTTGCTGATCTCAAATTTTCCATTGAAATAGCTCTTCATCACTGCCGCACCGGTTTCGGCAGCTTTGATCAGTGTTTGCTTTAACATCATGGTACAAAAGTACCCCCGATTATCAGGATTATGAAAGATTTCGTGCGTAAATAAGCATCTTTGTTATAGCCGAACTTTTTATCCTAATTCGTACAAGCTATTTTTCTTTGGAACTATCAATCATTATAGTCAACTACAACGTAAAATTCTTTCTAGAACAGTGTTTGCATACTGTTCTAAAAGCAGTTTCCCATATTGATGCGGAAATTTGGGTGGTCGACAATCAATCAACCGACGGTTCCTTGCCCTATTTAAATCCCCGTTTTCCTAGCGTTCATTTTATCGAAAATCCAAAAAATACGGGTTTTGGAGCAGCCAATAACCAAGCTCTTTCGCTTTGTTCGGGAGAATACATCCTTTTCCTAAACCCAGATACACTCCTTCCTGAAGACTGTTTGATAAACTGCCTGCAATTTATTCGTACCGTTCCAAAAGCTGGTGCACTCGGCATTCGGATGCTCGATGGCTCAGGGCGTTTTCTGCCCGAAAGCAAAAGGGCTTTCCCATCACCGATTACAGCTTTTTGTAAGCTAGTCGGACTTTCAGCGATTTTTCCCGCATCACCCCTCTTTAACCGTTATTCGCTCGGGCACTTAGATCAGCACAAAAATCATGAGGTTGACGTGCTAGCAGGAGCGTTTATATTGGTCAAAAGAGCAACTCTTGACGCAACAGGGGCCTTCGACGAACGGTTTTTTATGTATGGCGAAGACATAGATCTCAGTTATCGCATCCAAAAAGCCGGATTTAATAACTACTATTTTGCCGGTTCTTCCATCATCCATTTTAAGGGAGAAAGTACCAGAAAGGGTAGTTTGAACTATGTCTTGTTATTTTACAATGCGATGCTTCTGTTTGTTCAAAAGAACTATCGGGGAACAAAAGCCGGACTTTTTGGGTTTTTTATTCAGGTCGCAATTGTGTTTCGTGGACTGGTTTCGCTCCTATACAAAATATTGGGGTTTTTCCTGAAATTGGGTAAAAACAGGCAAAAAAATGGTAAAAATGGGGCAGAATCGATGATTTTAGTGCCAAATCTGGCCAAAACTCAAAACCTAGTATTGAGTAAAAACAGCATTGTTTTATTCATTGAATCGGATGATTTTAGTTGGAAGCAGATCTTGGAACAAGTGGAAGTATTTAAGCATACCAATGCACAGTTTCGCTTTAGCGCTAGCAAAAGCAATAGTATTGTTGGAAGTGATTCCAAAGAAACAGAAGGAGAAGCCCTTGCCACTAATATCATTTAATAAAGGTTTTTAACGCATTTGGTTTAGCTTTGCACCACTAATAATGTTGTTCTAGCGATGGCAATACTTGATATCAAGCTCCCCAATTCCATTCTTAAAGCCCTGCGCCTACCCCAGAATAATCCTAGGAGGCAGCAATTACGGGTTTTAAAAAAAATGCTGAGGAAGGCTAGGTTTACTGAATTCGGACAAACGTATCGCTTTGATGATATTTTACTCAGTAAACACCTAGGTAAAAAATTTCAAGAACTGGTTCCTACCTATAATTATAATAAGATCTATAAAGAATGGTGGCATAAAACCTTGGAGGGCAAGTCAGATATCTGTTGGCCCGGCAAAATCAAATACTATGCATTAAGCAGTGGCACCAGCGAATCGGCTAGCAAATTCTTACCCATTACCAACGATTTGTTGAGGGGTAATAAAATTGCCATGATCAAACACCTGCTTACCCTTCGTAACTACGAGGATATTCCACTTGGAGCCCTGGGCCGTGGTTGGCTTACCTTGGGCGGAAGTACAGATCTTGAAAAAGGACCTGGCTATTACTCAGGTGATCTTAGCGGGATCACTCAGAAAAAATCGCCTTTTTGGTTTCAACCCTTCTACAAACCAGGCAAAAAAATCGCCAAAGAAAAAGATTGGAATAAGAAACTGGAAGAAATTGTAGAGAAAGCACCAGAATGGGACATCAGTTTTCTTGTTGGGGTACCTGCTTGGATCCAGATGTGTATGGAAATGGTGATCGAACGCTACAAACTCAACAATATTCACGACATGTGGCCCAACCTTGCCTTCTTTGTACACGGCGGGGTGAGCTTTGAGCCCTATAAAAAAGGATTTGAGAAATTATTGGGCAAACCCATCACATATATTGAAACCTATCTAGCTAGTGAAGGGTTCATTGCATACCAAGATCGTCAGTATGCGCAGGGTATGAAACTGGTGACCAGCGAACACATCTTTTTTGAATTCGTTCCTTTCGATGATAATAATTTCGACGCCAATGGCGATATGATCGATCATCCAGAAGCACTCATGATTCATGAAGTGGAAGAAGGAAAGGACTATGCTTTATTAATTAGTACAACGGCAGGTACCTGGCGTTATCTAATCGGAGATACCATTCGCTTTGTTGATAAAGAAAGATGCGAGATCATTATCACAGGAAGAACCAAACACTTTTTAAGTCTGGTTGGCGAACACTTGAGCGTTGATAATATGAATAAAGCTATTCAACTCGCTAGTGAAGAAATGAATATCTGTATTCCCGAGTTCACCGTAGCTGGTGTGCCTCATGGAAATTTCTTTGCACACCAATGGTATGTAGCATGTAATGATGCAGTGGATAGTGTTTTACTCGCTAAAAAAATCGACAAGCACCTTTGTGAATTAAACGACGACTATGCCGTTGAACGCAGAAGCGCTTTGAAAGAAGTAAAACTAGAAGTGTTAAGCGAACAGGATTTTATGAATTTTATGACAGCAAAAGGAAAGGTTGGCGGACAACATAAGTTTCCTCGTGTATTAAAAGGTGGTATGTTGGCCGATTGGCAAAAGTTCATAAAGGGCGAACCCATTTAAACAACTCATAATTTTTATCGTTTTATTTATCTGTAATGGTAGCAGCCCTCATTAAAGGTTTAGCGTTGGGTATCCTTCTCGCAATTTCGGTGGGCCCTGTCATTTTTGCAATTATCAAACAAAGTATTAACCACGGTCATAAAGCGGGTTATGTTTTTGTAGCTGGTGTTTCAAGTAGCGACGTTACGCTATTACTCATTTGCAATTTCTTTACCTCTCTTTTTGATACCGCTTTAAAACATCAAACACTGATCGCAGTAACAGGAAGTCTTTTCCTGATCGGCGTTGGGATCTATACTTTCTTTTTTAAGAAGGTGGTGGTGGATGAAGAAAATAATTTAAAAGAAAAAGTGTTTCGCAAACGCGATTGGGTGGCCACTTTTTTATCGGGATACTTTATGAATATGCTCAATCCCGGGGTATTCATTTTCTGGTTTGCTTGGTCGGCAGCAATCTTAGCCGATTCAATCACGTATACCAACCCCTTCCAATATCGCGCGATTGTTTTTGGAACCTGCTTAGTTTTTGTACTCGCAACCGATCTGCTGAAAGTGGCGCTGGCAGGTAAACTCAGACCAAAACTTACCGTAAAAAACTTACACAATATCAACCGACTCTCGGGCTTAATTTTAATTGGCTTTGGAATCGCACTCTGTTGGGGAGTGCTCAGTTTTGGAGATAAACTAAAATAGCTTTAACGATATTTTGTTTTGCCAAGTTTACACATCAAGTTATCTTTCCGATAATGAAATGAGCCAAGTCAAATTTTTATGACCACAAAAATCAACAACAGATACATGAAACTAACTGGCTTAATCATCTGCTGCATTTTTTCGCTGTCTGTGATGGCACAAAAAGATGTGCTTTTGTTGAAGCAAAATAGCCAGACCTTACAATCATGGACCTCCGGTTCTTATATCCTTTTTCAATTCAGTAGCAAACAATGGATCGAAGGAATTATAAAATCTATTAAGAACGATTCTATATTAATTGATCAAATTCAAGTTCGTCAGGTTGGAAATCAATTCGGACTACCCACCATTGATACCGCACATTTTGGATTACTAAAATTGCATATCAGCGAAATCTATGGCATGCCAAAAAGAGGTTCGTCAAATAATCTCATTACAAATGGTAGTCTTTTTCAATTAGGCAGTGGCGCTTATATATTTCTGAATGTCATCAATAGCCTTATTAAATCAGATCCTGTTTTTGGATCAGACAATCTTCCCAAACTCGGTATCGCTACAGGCTTTTTTGTGTTGGGAAAAATTTTAGAGAAAAGTCATAAGTCCTATCTGCCGATGGGTAAAAAATATAGAATGACCACCATTCAAATGTAAAGCAGTAACAAGATGTTTAGAAGGGTTTGGAGATTTATCAAAAAAGTTGTGCTATGGATGTTTCTATCCTCTCTGATCTATGTAATTATTTGCAAGTGGATGATGCCGCCCATCACCATCACTCAAATCAGCAATAGTTTTTCCTACGGATTAAAAAGAGATTATGTAAGCGGGTCGGCCATTTCATCGAACGCAAAACTTGCTGCTATTGCAAGCGAGGACCAAGCATTCCCAGATCATATTGGATTCGATTGGGACGCAATCGAAAAAAGTTTGAAGCCAAAGAAAAAAGGAAAGAAACAAAAATTACCAATGGGCGCTGGTGCTAGTACCATCACGCAACAGGTTGCTAAAAATGTTTTTCTATGGCAGGGTGGTGGTGTAACTAAATACATTCGAAAAATTCCTGAAGCTTATTTTACCATTCTAATAGAACTTGTCTGGGGTAAACATCGGATCTTAGAAGTGTATATGAATACCATTGAAATGGGACCAGGAATCTTTGGTATCGAAGCAGCTTCGCAGCAATACTTTGGAAAACCCGCTAAACAATTGAGCAGGGCAGAAGCCGCGATGATCATTGCGTGTTTACCAAACCCAAAAAGATTTTCTGTAAAACCGATGAGTGGACGCGTGGGTTGGCGCTATCCTCAAATTCTGCAGCAGATGCACAATATCGAAGACGACGAAGACATTCAATTACTGATCAAGTAATTTTTTAACCGCTTCCATGGCAGCTTTTTCTCGCTCTTCATAATCACCCTTGATTACTACCCAGGGAACAGATTGATTGACTAAGAGGTCTTTATAAATTTGAAACAATTCTTTACGCGGTCCATCCTCAGGATATTCTCTTAAATCGTCTTGCACCCAAGGCAGGTCTACATCGCATAAAAGATAGAGGTCGTATTTTCTTTCACAGATCTGTTCGAGTATAAAATGGTGACATTGATGAAAAACATATTCGCTCCAAACCTTCATCACATACATATCGGTATCTACAAATAAAACCGGGTTCTTCTTGCTTTCAATTAATTCTTTCGCGTAGCGATCTTCTAATTTTATTTGTTCTTGCGCAATCTTTAATAGGTCTGCATATTGATAAGATTTTCCGTTAACAGTAAGATATTCCCGCGCATACTCAGGACACCAACTACTTTCAAACTGTTCTGCAAGCATGGCACACAGGCTACTCTTACCTGTCGACTCCGGACCTATTACTACAACTCTTTTTACTGTCATACTTTAACTGCTTTTTTTTGCCAGCTAATTAATCCCATCACCGCTAAGATCAATAACACGATAAACTGAACGCTGGTAAAAACATATCCCTTTATAAAGTACAACGGAATTGATGCCATATTTGTTGCAATCCACCAGATCCAACTCTCTACTTTTTTTCTAGCCATGAGCCACATGCCGGTATAAGCGGTTGCGCTTGCAAATGCATCTGCCCAAGGAATGGCTTCGGGAGCAAATGCTTGCTTTGCCCAAGTAAGAGAGAAAAAAATCGCGAAATAAAATGCTGCGAAGAACAATAATTGGATCATCCATTCTTTTGCATTGCTGGTGCTGATATGCAAAATTGCTTCGTGCTTTACTTGATCTTTTCTACTCCACAAGATCCATCCATAAATACTCATCACGGTATAATACAGGTTCACACTTGCTTCTCCTAACAAGTGTCCCTTGACACTGATGTAGATATAAATAATGGTATTTACCAACCCAACAGGATACACCAAAATATTTTCTTTTCTACTAAACCAAACACTAGCAATACCGGCGAACACACCAATGAATTCTAAGAACCCAGTTTGTTTGATCCCATTGATGAGCTGTTCAAAAAATTGTTCGATCGTCATAGTGTTACTTTAGTGAAACTATTTTGAGATGGTACTGTCTTTATAAAAATAGATGGCTCCATCATCAAACGATTTTGTGAGCACCAGTTTTTTTCTTTCCTTAATAAAATCAAGGTCTATCAAATCTGTATTCACACCATCATTAAACCAAATTACAATCAAAAAACTATGATTTAAAAATGCAGCTTTTTCTTTTTCAATTTCTTTATGGGGCAATGGTAAAGATTTCACACCCGTTAAATAGTATAAGCCATCATAGGCATCAGAATAAATGGCTCCGTTCAAACTGTCTTTATGCGCATTGATATATTGAACAGTAGGAGATTCTTTCCACTGTTTTTCTGAATAACCCGGAATGCCTGCAAAGGCAATACCTTCCCAGTTTCCCGCATTTTGTTGGTATTGATTCTTAAAAAACGCCAGAAAGAAAATAGCGGTAACCAATAACAAAGTATTACGAATTGCTTTAGTTTTTTGATTGATAAAATTGGGGATCCAAATTGTGCTCACCCAGAGCATGGGAATATACATGGGCGATAAAAGCCTACTACTCAAATCTTCAAAACGAGAAATACTCGACACTGCTACAATGAAAACACTGTACACCAAAAAGAAGCCATACACCGCTGTTTCGTTGCGCAAATAAAATTGTTGTTGAATAATGCGATAGATGATTTGAATAGTTGCAACTGCTACTAGCAAACAAAAAACAATCGCACCTGCTAATTGATGTTCACCAATAAATGGAAACCACCCTCCTAACACTGCACCAATATCTAACAAATTATCAGCCACCGTTCTCAATGCTTTTTCCCGCACACCAGACAATGTTCCACTCGAACGATTGTTTCTAATGAGATTAATAACCACCAATGAAGTGCCCGTTATTAAAAACAATAAAAGGTTTTTGATTTTTTTAAAACCTGGTGCTGTTCCATCAAACAATAATAATGCAGCACCTGTTGCAATTAATGTAATGCCTGCAAACCTTGTCACAAAAGCACAAGCGGCTACTAACGCAAAAAGAAAAACAGAGCCAATCGTTTTTTGATTACAATAATTTTTCCAAGCCAATACAAAAAGTAACACCAGAAACAGGAATAGTGTTTCTGACCAGATCATGCCATACACTTCCCATAAACACGGACTAGAAGCAAGGATCACAAGAAAAGCAATTCGATACCATTTAATAATGCCGCTAAACGATTGCATAATAACACTACTCATCAAAATCACTCCTACATATAATCCGGCATTGATGAAGGGGGCAAGTTGAATCGGTTGAACACCTGTAATAAAATAATTCGCTGCTAAAAAAATGGGATAGCCAGCTGGAAAGTCAACGAGCGCCAAGCCATTAAAATCATTCAACACTCCGTGTTCTTTCAAGTTCATTGCCGCAACACTATAACCCACAGAATCGGGTGAGATCCCAATTCCCCCAAACCTTGTGAGGAAATAAATGACAATACATCCTGCTATCGATGCCAATAGTGCATCCCAGTGACCTTCTAAAAATGTGAGAATCGAATTTTTCATTTGAACCCTATGTACAAACTAAATTACAACAAAAACGCCCCCAAGATTATAGGGGGCGTTAATTACACTCAAACAAACTATTTTATTATTCCGCTTCGGCAACAACTTCTCTCACTTCCGGAATCATTCTTTTCATCATTCCTTCAATACCCGCTTTCAATGTGATCATCGAAGAAGGGCATCCACTGCAAGATCCTTGCAACATCAAATTCACGATACCATCATTATAACTTTTGAACTGAATTGCACCGCCGTCCATTTCTACAGCCGGCTTCACATAGTTCTCTAATAATTCTTTTACGCGCTTCACAATATCATCATCGTCTTCGCTAACGGTATTCGTTGATTCCTGTTTTACTTTTGCTACTTCATCATCATTTACTACTACACCGCCATTTTCAAGGTACTCTTTCATGAAAGCCTTGATCGTTGGGATCACATCCTGCCAATCTTCAGTATCTAAGGTTTTGGTCAGCGTAATAAAATTACTGGCAATAAATACGCTCTTGATAAACGGGAAACCAAACAACTCTTTTGCCAAAGGTGATGGAGTTGCCAATGATTCTTCCGCGAAATCAATGCTCTTTCCTGGATACAAAAGTTTGTTTGCCACAAACTTCATGGTCTCTGGATTGGGTGTCATTTCGGTATAAATGCTTATTACCGGATTGCCTGTTTGGATCATAGTTACTATTTTTTTACTCTGGTATACCAAAATAAATACTGCTGCAAATTTAAACAAAAGCGAACAGGGATTGGCCAATTCGAAGCCAAGGATGTTCCAGTACCCCTATATTTTTCGGATATCGAAAACTGAATTCCTGTTTAATCTGGTCCTTTTTTAAAGATGCAGTCAATATTTAACCCATTTTTTACGTTTATAGCATAAGTGATGAATATGCGTTTATTTCTAATTTTTATGCTTATTACCTTAGGCGGTTACAAATCTTTGGCCCAAACCAAGGATGCTCCTTATGGTATTAATATCTGTGGCGCCGAATTTGAAGAGAAAACCATTCCCGGTGTTTTGAATAAAGATTATGCCTATCCTTCCAATGATGATATTGAATATTTCTATCAACAGGGGTTTCAACTAATGACCGTTCCCTTTAAATGGGAGCGCGTTCAACAAGTGCAGGGTGGCGAATTGGACCAGGCAAATATCGACGAAATTAGAAGGGTGATCCTTTATTGCGCACCCAGAAATATCAAAGTGCTCTTGAGCATGCACAATTTTGGTAGATATAGGATTGGCGATACAGATTATGTAGTTGGTTCTACAACTGTTACTCGCCAACACCTCGCCGAGTTCTGGGTGAAGATGGCAACCGAGTTAAGCGATTTTAAAAATGTTTATGGTTTTGAAATCATGTGCGAGCCGCACGATATGGGTGAGTTCGATTGGTTCACTACTGCACAAGAAACGATTAAGGCGATTCGAACGGTCGATAATAAAACCAGCATCATTGTTTCTGGCGACAACTATGCAAATGCAGAACACTGGCGACAATATAGCGATGTATTAAAAAATCTGGTTGATCCTAACAACAACCTGATCTATGATGCGCACAGTTATTTCGATAAAAATTATTCGGGCAGGTATAACGAATCTTATGATAGCAGTGGTGCTACAGAGTATACCGGTGTGTTGCGGATTATGCCGTTTGTTCGTTGGTTAAAAGACAATAACAAGCGTGGAACTGTAGGTGAATATGGGATCCCCGATAATGATCTTCGATGGTTAAAAGTGCTCGATAATTTTCTGAAATATTTAAGCGAAAATAATATCAATGGTTGTTATTGGGCTGCCGGTTCGCGATGGAATAAATATCCACTTTCGGTACAACCATTTGTGCAAGAAGACCGTCCGCAAATGGAAGTGTTAATTCAATACAAACGCACAATACCCAGCAACAAATCATCTTTCTCTTTTCTTTTACCCGAAACGTTTTTGTTCTTACCCAATTCAACTTTATTACCAAGTCCATCGGGTGGCGTATACGCACCTGCATCAATTGAAAAAAAGTTAAAGCCTAGGAAAGAAAAAAATTAGCACTAGCTCACTATTCGCAGCTTCGCATAATTCAACATGATCTTTTTTTCTCCATTTAATTCAAACTGAATGGTTGCAATGGGATTATGTGCAGAGCCTTCAATTTTTCCAACGATTCCAAATCCAAATTTTTGGTGCTCCACTTTTTGTCCGGCCGCTAAACTACTCGTATCGCTCGCTTCGAAATTTCCACTAGGCTGATGCTCTACCACTTTTGAAGATGGTGGAACTATTGGTAAGTACTCTGGTTTTGATTTTCCTGCATCTGGTTTCTTTGATGGAGGTGGCCCGTATCTTTTTTCTGCAGAAGCAGCAGCTCCAAAACCACCGCCTCTTTGCATCCGCTCAAACGCGCTACCAAATTGGGTTCCAGCGTTATTGCGTGCTCCGCCACCGGCATAACTTTTATCAACATAGTCTTCCGGCATTTCATCTATAAACCTACTCGGTTCATTCTGCACCAATTGCCCGAATCGATATCTTGAATTGGCATAAGTTAACCAAAGATGTTGCTTCGCTCTTGTGATGGCTACATAAAACAATCTTCTTTCTTCTTCCAATTCTTCTCGCGTATTAATGGCCATTGCATTCGGAAACAATGTTTCTTCAATGCCGCCTACAAATACACAACTAAATTCCAATCCCTTTGCAGCATGTATGGTCATCAACTTCACCACATCGGTTTCTTGTTTGTTATCGTCTGCATCGGTTACCAAACTAATTTGTTGGAGATAAGATCCTAAACTTTTATCACCCAGTTCTCCATCATCGTTACTCGGGCTCTCCGTCCACTCTTTAATAGAGTTTAAGATCTCCTGAACGTTTTCATAACGCGCAAGTCCTTCTGTAGTTTTATCGCTAAATAATTCTTTAACGATATTGGTATGCTTGCCTACTTGAATCGCCAAGTCGTACGCATTTTTTTCAACCATGATACTTTGAAAATAACGGATCATCGTAACAAAGTTTTGCATGGTTTCCAGTGTGCCGCCCTTGAATCCAAACTCTCCTGCTCTTGTCAACACATCAAACATCGAGATATTCAAATCATTCGCAGCGATCACTAATTTTTCAATACTCGTTTTTCCAATGCCTCGCGCTGGATAATTAATGATCCGTTTTAATCCTTCTTCATCTTGCGTATTCACGATCACGCGCAGATAAGCTAGGAAATCCTTGATCTCTTTTCTTTGATAAAAACTCACACCGCCATAAATCCGATAGGCAATACCCATCCGTCTCAAGCTCTCTTCATACGCCCTGCTCTGCGCATTGGTTCTATAAAGAATTGCAAAGTCTTGGTTATAAAAATGGTTGCGCAGTTTCTGTTCCTGAATGGTATCGGCCACAAATTTTCCTTCATCATTATCCGTCATCGTTCTTACCAAACGGATCTTCTCGCCTTCATTATTATCGGTCCATAAGTTTTTCGGGATCTGTCCCTGATTTACTTTGATCACTGCATTGGCCACATGAATAATGTTCTTGCTGCTACGATAGTTCTGCTCGAGCTTCACGATTTTTACATCATCATAATCCTTCTGAAACTGTAAAATGTTTTCGATGGTGGCACCGCGGAAACTATAAATACTCTGTGCATCATCACCCACCACACAAATGTTTTCGTGTACTGCAGCTAACAACTTCGTGATCTCATACTGTACTGGATTGGTATCCTGATACTCATCAATTAAGATGTACTTGAACTTATGCTGATACTTGTGTAATGCTTCCGGAAAATTCTTCAAGAGTTCGTGCATCTTCAACAAGAGATCATCAAAATCCATCGCTCCGTTTTTGAAACATCGGTTGGCATAAGCTTGATAAATCTGAGAGATAGCTTGCCTGTTCGCGCGCATATCTTCTTGCTGGATATAATAATCCACGGCGTATTCGGCCGGACCAACTAGCGCATTCTTCGCCTGTGAAATGCGGTTGCCCACCACATTGGCCTTATAATGTTTATCGTCGAGGTTCAGTTCGTTCACCACCGTTTTGATCACCGAACGACTATCATCCGTATCATAAATGGTAAAATTGCTGGGGTAGCCAAGGCGATGTGCTTCGGCTCGCAGAATTCTAGCGAACACTGAGTGAAAGGTTCCGATATATAAGTTGCGTGCTTCAGAATTGCCCAAGATCTTTTCGATCCTTTCCTTCATTTCGGCTGCTGCCTTGTTGGTAAAAGTCAGAGCCAGAATATTGAACGCGTCAACCCCCTTGGACATTAAGTGTGCAATACGGGTAGTGAGCACTTTGGTTTTGCCACTTCCCGCACCCGCTACAATCATAATGGGTCCATTAATATGTAACACCGCCTCCCGCTGAGGCTCATTCAATCCGTTCAAATACTCCTGCATGTCTGCAAGATAAACAGATGGATTGTTGAAAAACAGAACGTGGAAAACAATTTCCAAATACGTTAAACCTATTTTAAGGTTTTCACTAAGTATAGGTGGGGGGAAAGAGAATGGGTACATTTGCGCTTTAATAAAATTCTCCCCATGCGATTGAACCATTTAAAAAGAATGAGGGTCTACCTGATCCCCGTGGCGATGCTAATGGGTTCATTTGTTTTTGGTACCAACAAATCAAAAACCATTCGCAAGAGTGCCTCTTTTTCAGCACCTGTTCCAACAACTGCAAAAAATAGCGATAAGAATTTTTTCCTGTACGACTCTTTACAATTGTCAACCCTTGGTCTGTCGAAAGCAGCTTTCGAGTATGCTTTAACAGGCTATAATGCCCTGATCGAAACGGGGAAAATTCAGAAGGATAATATATTAACCATCATCGATTTTAGTTTGCCTTCCAATTCGAAGCGCTTATTTGTGATCGATTTGGTAAGCGGGCAGCTCCTCTTCAACACCTTCGTTTCTCATGGCAGGGGTTCAGGCACCGTATTGGCTACTCGTTTTTCGAATGCCTTCAATAGCTTTAAAAGTAGCCTTGGTTTTTATACCACGGCGGATGTTTATAATGGTAAACACGGTTATTCACTTCGCTTAGAAGGACAGGAAGCCGGTATTAATGATAACGCCTTTAACCGCGGAATCGTAATACATAGTGCAAAATATGTCAGCGAAACCGAGGCAAGGCAACGAGGTTTTATAGGCCGCAGTCAGGGTTGCCCCGCCATCCCAGAAGCCTTGAAAAAGCCCATCATCGAAACCATTCGTAACGGCAGTTGCTTATTTGTGTATAGCCCCGATAAGTTCTACGCGGCACACAGTAAACTCTTGAACCCAACGGTTTCATAGTTTCATCATAATAATTTAAGCTAAAAAGATTTTTTTTATAAATTGATTTCAAATCAGTTTATGAGTAATAAAATATATCCATGCCTTTGGTTTGATGGACAAGCAAAAGCCGCCGCAGAATTCTGGGCAGGCATCTTCCCCAATTCAAAAGTTGTACACGATTCGGGCATGGTAGTCATGTTTGAAGTAATGGGTCAAAAGATCATGGGGCTCAATGGCGGACCGATGTTCCAGCTCAACGCAAGCATTTCTTTTATGGTGCATTTAGATAGTAGAGAAGCGATCGACAAAGCCTGGGAACAATTGAGTGAGGGTGGAACTGTGATGATGGGACTTGACAAATATCCTTGGGCAGAACGTTATGGCTGGGCTGGCCGATAATATGGTAGACCTGGCACCATCCATGCTTTTTGCAAACACACAATATGGCCGGGGTCTCGAAGCCATGGAATTGTATCAATCCATTTTTGCTAACTCTGGTACAGATGTAAAAGAATTATACGGACCCGGTGATCATCAATTTCAATTCAACGAAGCATTTTCCTATGTAGTACAATGTGAAGACCAGGCAGAGATCGACCATTACTGGAATTCCCTGATCGCCAATGGCGGAAACGAATCCATGTGTGGTTGGTTAAAAGACCCCTACGGTGTTTCCTGGCAGATCATTCCCGCATCTTTGTCTAAACTGATGAGCAATCCAGCTACATCACAAAACGTAATGCAGGCGCTTTTTAAAATGAAGAAATTGGATCTTGCTACGCTAGAGAATGCGGCGCAATAAATTCTCAAACTATTCTTGATGGTTTAGAGACATAATTTGTATAAGTTTTATAAAGCAAATACAAATCATGTCAACTAAAATTAAACAGGAATTGCACTTTTTAGAATAGGGTCATTTGACATTGAAGAATATGGAGACTCTGACTCTTGGTTGTACTCTATTTTAGGATCTATCTGCCACCATCTCCCTGTTTGCGGATCTAAAGTTCTAAAATGAGCATCATAATCTTCAACTCCTAAATCTTCATTTAATTCGATTCCATTGAATTTAAACTTATTTGCCAAAGAACCAGGTAGCTTATAACTTATCCCCGCCATTGTAAGCCCGAACGGATAATAACTTTTAGATCAATTGTTTATTTTAATTGGATATTATTATCAAATATCAAAAACATCGAATTTACATTTCAGCGATTTCAATTATTTCTTTAACTACGAAAAAAGCACAAGCACTAATTAAATTATCATAATTATTTTCTTTCATTTTCCCCAATTTTGAATCAAAATAGCCAACAGAATAATTGCTATTATCATTTAATTCAATAAACCAACCAAAATTACTTCTTTTATTTTCAGAGTACGTTAACCAACTATTTGCATATTCTGGGTGTTTAATAAGACATTGATATATATAATCATAATTGATATCCTTTTCAACTTCTAAATAATTGGTTCTTAATAGTAAATCTTTTATTGACAAGTTATTATTACTTGAATAATATTTATTAGGTAACATCAATATACTTTCAATTATTAAATTAATATCCATATTTATTTTATTTAACTAATCGCGTTCCATCACTACTTAGTTTGTAGCCTTTTGAAACTAAATAATCAAGTTCTTGTCGATAAGCACCAGAAACCTCTTTTATACTTTTTACTGGAGTTGCTAAAACTATTTTATCGCCTCTTGCAATCATCCTATCTAGAAATTTTACATTTGCAGCCCATTGCTCAGATGGCGTCATTTTAGCCCATATATTTGAAGGTACATTAAAATATCTTGCACCAATTTCCTCAGCTAATTCAACATATTTTGGAAACTTCCCTAAAATTGTAGTGCCGGCCTTTACTGCTGCAACCCCTTCAGTTTCGTAAGAAATACCAGGTAAGAATAATGATACTGCAGTGTTTATATTGTCTATTTTTTCTGTATTCTCATTATATTTTTTCATTACAGCATTTGCAGTAGCAGAAGCATCCGCATCATCCTGATTCTTTATTGCATCTTTCCCTAATGGGACAAGCCTCTTAATAAATTCCTTTGCTTTATCCCAAAAGCTAGAATTATCATCACTATTTTTAGATTGGGAATGATTTTTACCTTGTAATTGCTTAAAAAAATCATTTATTTCTCCAGCATCAGAAGTGTTTGCTGAACCATTAGCTTCAAATGTCCACATTCCATCTGGGTCGATAAATCGAATTGGATTATTTAAGCCATAATTGTATGGAGCCCATCTTCTGTCTAATTCACTTAGTGGGTCAATTACAAACCATCTACCCAACTGAGGATCTTGCATCCTAGCTCCATAATCATATAATTCTAGTCCGCTTCCATCACTAAATTCACCATGCTGCAATTCCTTTCCATTATACTTATACCTATTCTCCAACTTCCCCGCCGCCTTAGAAGAAATCCCCGCCATTGTAAGCCCGAATGGATAATAACTAGTCGCATCAATTACCGGATTTGATGTATTATTATCATCCGTAATCGTCATCCGCGTATTACCCAAATGATCTTTTAAATAATAATCAAATATATATCCAGTATTTGTATTATTGGTTCTAATTCTACCTTCCTCATGACCAACAAACTGTAAAACATCATTTTGAAACACAATACCACCAGCATATGTCGTCACGGTAGTGCTACTATTCGTGTTATCAACCGTTGTTTTTTGAAGTTTGCTTCCTCCTGCATCGTAAATGTAAGAAATTGTTCCTTTTCCAGTTATAGAAATTGTTTGGGGCAGATTTAAATAATTATATGCAATGCTGCTAATGTTTTTGTTGGCATCACTTATTAGATTTCCGTTAGCATCGTAACTATAATCAGTAGAGGTTTTACTTCCCGCATTGTATTTGAAATCTCCTAAAGTACTAGCATTATCATTTGCGCCATCGGCCACTTGCTGCAATTTATTGCTTCCACCTTGGTATGCATAGCTCAATAAATCAATTGGTACTGAACTTGTAGCACCTGTCTTTAAACCAAATTGGTTCATAGTTAATATATTACCATTAGGGTCATAGCTCAAATTAGTGGCACTAAAATCTAACCCAGCATTTTTATTAAATGATGATCCCGTATATTGATTAAAGTCAGCATTAGTTAACCTGTTTACAGCATCATAACTAAAATCATATTTGCGGATCTGTCCATCATGCACACTCTTCCAAATGGTTCCTGTGATATTTCCATTGTATTGGATGGCGCTTGTCCAAGAAGAGCCTCCAACTGTAGGGCTCTTATCATAGCCCAATTCAAAACCAAAATAATTTCCGGCTGTATAGCTAGGTGGAGTTGTAAAGGTTTCGCCACTATTATAGGCACTATTTGCCGTTGATAAGTCTCTAACAAATGCCCTATTGATTCCTAACAGCCAGCCCCTTATATTATATTCATAATTGAGGGTCTCTAAAGGATAGGCTGTATAATTGCCACCACTTTTTGTATTTCCTAAATTTTTTGTTTTTAGTTCACCAAGTACATCATATTGTAAGGTAGAAACAGTATTAGGAGCAGTTAGTGCGTTGCTATTTACCAACGAATTCTGTACTTGTTTAGTGGTATTTATCAAACGATTCAAATAATCATAGCTCATTTTACTGACAGTAACAGTAGTTTGGGCTGATGTACCAGCTTTTTGCTGACTTTGTACAACAGTAAACGGTTGTCCTGCCCAGGTGTATTCTGTGGTAGTAACATCTATTCCACCGGTAATATTTTGACTCTGAATTTGTATTACTCTGCCTTTATCATCATAGATCTGTGAACTATATAAATAAGTTGTTGGGTTATTATTATTCAAAACCTTCACCATTGCCCAAGTAACTGCACCTCTCGTTGTAATGGCGCTATTTTGACTAGGCATCTGTGGGTATGGGAAATTGCTATTACTTGTTGCAGTAAAATTACTATTCCATGAACTGATTAAACTTCCTGATACACCGCTTACTCCAGTATAATCGTCATAATGTGTTTGCGTTAATAGCTCGAAACCTCCAGCTATACTTGGATAAGAGGTACTATTATAAGCTGCATTGTAATTTGTAGCTAAATCGCTTGAACTATTTAGTAATCCATTTAGGATTGGGCGGTTTAAATTATCATAGACCGTCACCATCCACTTACTTAATCCACGCATATTGGCATCTTGGGTCATTACCAAACGGTCTAGATTGTCATACACCATATATACTTCACCTGCGCCTGGTACTTTTTTCATAATCATTCTATTGCGTGCATCGTACTCATACCTAAAACATTGTTCTGGTAGTAAAGTAGAAGTAGCAGTCAATGACCAGCCATTACCAGTTAGTGTTACTACTCCAGCAGGTTGCACTACACAGCGTAGGCTACCTAAATCATCATAGATATAATAAGTAGAAAGCCATCCTGTATAATCTCTTCCATTTCCATCATCTGGCGTTGCAGTTAACTGTACTTTTTTAAGAATTACTTTTCCTTCTTTATCTTTAAATTCTATTACTTGATGTCCACTTTCATCATTTGTTCCACTTTTATAAAGTGTACCTGCTGGGTAGGATCCAATGACACTATAACTACCAAAATATCCAATTGAACCACTATTAGAAACACTCCACATTTTAACATCATCAGTAGATGTATTTAACCAATAATTTGATTGAACACCCCTGCTACTTCCTACCCAATTATTTCCAGCTGCCATTGATAATAATGGTCTATTTAATGGGGAAGCAACAAAATTAATTTGTGAATGTGCATTTGAACCACTTTCTCCTTGGCCTGCAATTGGACTACTACCATTATAAAAATTAGGTTGCGCAGTTAATGCATCTGATTTAAAGCTACCGTCATTGCTTGATGCCGCATAGGCCAAGTAATTAATATTATTTCTGCCAAATACATCATAGGTTAAGGCATTTACTACATCAACCATATTCCCACTACTTGTTTCTAATGAACCTTGTCTAACCACCGACTGAATTGGCCTTCCTAATCCATCAATATACTGGGTTACTACTTTAGCATCACTGATAGGGCTTGATACAAAAGTAATTGGGTTATTGATCGGCGCAGAGGCAGTCCAAGTTCGTACATAATTTATCTGTGCCTGCATGTTTTGGCCACAAAACAAAAACAGAAGTGCTAGTAAAAAAGCATACTTATTTTTCATAAACAGATAGTTCAATTTTTCTAATGGTATTAGTCGGGATTCAGGAAAATCAGCATGCTTTTGTTTAGCCGCTGTGATTTTATCTACAGTTTATAATTCACTTTTAATGGAATGATAAATGGATTGGCCGATGGCATTATCCCATTTACAAATTTCAAATAGCATTTTCCTTTATCATCAATTCTCAATGAATAGGTTTCATTTAATAATTTAAAAGGCAAGCTTTGAGTACTACCTGGTTGTAATGGCTGGAATTTTATTTTGCCTACTAATTGTTCTTGTTTCCAATCAATAGTCCCATCATGTTGCAAGATGAGTTCCACTTGCGCACTATCTTTTTGGTATTTGCTAACAAATGAATTGAACAATTGCCAACCATCTTTTTTATTGGGAGAAAAACGGCTGCTATCTGCAGCGGCTATTGCTTTACTATGATCTTGTGCCTGCACATTTTGAGGTAAGGCAAAGCATAAAATCATGCTACTAAAAATTGCTGTTATATAAATGGTGCGTTTCATAAATATTTTTTAAAGACTATAAGATATATTGATACTAACAGTCGAATAAGTACTTAAAGCTGTGGAGCCATACGCTATTTGTGCATAGATCATTCCACCAGGATAAACTGTGATTGTCCATTTTCTACCTCCTGCATAGGTTGAAAATGTTCTTGTCCCAGAAGGTCTACAACCAATTCCAATAGTAGCAATTTGATACATCGTTCCTGCAGTCATGGCACTCATAGTTGGATAGAATACGATATAACCACTTACTGTACTTCCATTGTTATTTACACTACTAGTTGCACTACTATATCCGTAATTCATTGTTATGGTACAAGGTGTAGATGATGAGGTACAAGTGCCATAAGTATTGGCATTATTTTGCCCATTGGTCGACACATCTGTTTGTGCTTTTGAGTCTGCATCAGCTTGGCTAATGGCAGAAGTATAAGTGCCTGCAGGAACAGTATATACAACAGAACTTCCTGTATAACCTGTACCACAATTGTTCCTTGTATAAGTACCGGTTTGGACTGTATTACTGAAAATTGTTGGTGGTGTAATCGCTGTTGAGGATGCTTGATATTGGTACTCGTATTTTTTAAGAATATTTTGATCCTGATAGCGCATCAAACTTACTCTTCCAAAACCGTCGTATTCGAAATAGCCAGTTCGTCCAGAAGGGTCGGTTTTACTCGTCATTCCAACTAATGGTTTGTAAGTATAGGTTTCAATTAAAGCACTTGGGATCTGAGTACGTAATGGATTCAAAACACTGCGCATAGATGCATCACTAGCTATATTTGCATCGATTTGTGATTGTGAAATATATCCACTCACCGTCGAATAACTGCTTCCAATTATTTTAGCTACTGGATAAGTATTTGCATAACTCCATAAATAGACTTCTTTAACATTGTTTATTTTTTGTTGCTCTAAAAGGTTGCCATAATTATCATAGGCGTTAAATTGTACCCTTGTTTCAATTGCGTTATTACCATATTGAACCATAGCATTATCAGGCAGAACAAATCCATTTGATTGCATCTTGTAATTAACTAAAGACCTATTTAACAATGTGCCGTTTAGATATTTTTCAGATTCAACCACAGAAGAAATCATATTACGTGCATTCATGGAATCAATTGCTTGTGATGCAGTTGAAGTCAATGTAATACTGCTCTGGATATCTGACTTTTCAAGGGCAGTTCTACTGTAATTTGTAATTGTTTCTGCTTTACTATTTTGAGTTACAGTCCTTATAGGCTGCATATTTAAAGGATTGTCATAATAGTAACTTGTAGTTGTAGTTAAAGCATTACCATTAACTGGGTTATACATTGTTTCAGATGAAGACACTTTTTGCACTTGCTCACATGTTAAAGGATAACAAGCAATTTGTATTCCACAAGCTCCAACATTTGAATACAAACACTGTTGTCCAATCGTACTATAACCAACCTTTGAATTTGTTAGCGTAAATTTCGGAACGTAATTGTAAGTGTTTGATATTGACTTCAACGGAACTCCAGATGAATTATAAATTATTTCATTTAGCAACTGGCCGTTTCGCCAATCTCTTTGATCATACGGTGGATAAGGGAATATTAAAGAATTTGCAAGTGTATTATCTTGGTATGAACTAAAGCTAGATACAGTATAACCATTTGTATTATCTAAACCGTCATAGCTCGTTACTTTTGCATAACCAACCGTTCCGCCCTGAATAGAACCCATTGCAAATTTAGTAGAAGAATTACGTGTAAGTTTTTGGTATACATATTGTTCGCCATCAGGCAAAGGTGGGTCATTAACAGTTTGGGTTGTTATATAATCATTTAGTGTATCTACTGGATTAAGTACAAAAGCAGAATCATAGACATATGATTTTGTTTTAACGGCAGATGAACTTATTCCATCGAACTCTTGCATATTTTTTATACGTAACCCTCCGAGGAATTGATTGACATTCATAAAACCAGAAGATGGGAAACATCGAATAAATGCAGAGACATTAAGTGTTCCAGATCCTAATGAACCGCTCGCATTTGTGTAAACCCTACAAGTATAATTTCCTGAATTATACAAGTTAAACCAACTACTTCCATTGCTAGGTATATTACAAACTACGGCACCATTTGCATCAACAACTTGAATACTTACATATGCACTTGGCATATCATTTAAAATACCCTGACTGATTGAACTACTAATATTTAAATTGATGTATTGTGGAGTTGCAACTGAAAAACTGAAAGAAGAGATTGAAAGTATATTATTTTGAGTTGCAGAAAAATAGACCGTAGTATCTCTGAATATTTCTTGGTTAACTGGTCTTTTATTGCCTTCATAATTAAACACAGTATAACCTCCAGTTGGGTAAATGATCTTGTTTAATAATTCTGCTTGCATGTAGGTTTCATTAGCTGAACGACTATTCCCGATTTCATGGCTCTGATTAGGTATAAAACCTATATTAGTTAAACCATTACTACCATATGCACTAATTGCTAATACGCATTGGCTTGCATTAAATGGAATTTTCGGCAACAATGAAATGTTATTGGTTGCACCATTATAAAAACCCCAATGATCCTGCGCAAATGATCTCCTTGATGGAAGGTTAATCGGATTATAATTAAATGACCATGTTTGAGAAGCTGTTCCATCAACAGGTACTTTAGATAAACTTGATAGCCTTAATCTTTGATTAACATAGGAAACATCAGATGGCGATAAAGTACTAGGCACTTCATTACCTGATGTTGCTTGGGTATACACATAATTAAATTGCCAATCTTCAACATAAGCATTAGTTAATTTTGATAATACTTTTATCTCAGATAAGGAAGTTGCTCCATTTAAATCTGACCTCGTTGTTGTAGAAGGAATAAAATATACTCTAGCTAAATCTGATTCAATAGTATTTAAACTAAGTTGAGTTACCTCTTGTATTTCTGTCGTGGTCTTAGTTGTGTTGCTATTTCTAAAATAAGGTGTTCCATTCCCACTTGTTGCAAATATTGTTCCTCCGTTCAAATAACTAAGTTCATCGCTCTGACTAAAGTGATTATCTTGATAAACGGTGTTTGAAGTATAGGTGAAAGAAAAAGTCTCTCCAGTTGGAGAAGTCATAGATTGTAAATACCATGCAGAAATATAAGCGCCAATATTAGAAAATCTTGCATTACCAAAAGATTGCTCCACATTTGGATTTGCGCCAGATATAACTCCACCAAAAACTAATTTTGTTCCGTCTTCAAGAACTACGGTCCAAGATTGGTTATTGTTTTTTTGAAAATTATCAATGATCTTAATATTGCTTGCTGGCATTGTAAAAGCGCTACCATCAGCTTTAAAGTAAATTCGATATGATTTACCCAACACATTCATATTGTAAATATCTTGTTGGGTGTCTGTATTACCTTGGGCTGCAGCTCCTTGATTTTGGTAATAGGTTTGAGTTGGAACAACAACTGAACTACAAAAATTATTTGGGTCAGAATAATTTGTGGAAGTTTGAGTATATCCGTCTTCATCAGGTAACCCTTGTATTGTTCTTGAGATACATCCGCCGGCACCTAATGCCCAACCTAGCCCTACCCAAGATGCTACTTCACCTACTCTAATACCAGATGCATGATAGCTTAGTGAAATAGGAACTGATTGACTTCTACCTTTCAGTTCATAAATTGGAACTGAAATGTTAGGAACACCTGTATATAAACTTACTGGCCACTCGCCAAATTTACCGAGGCTTGAAGTATTGGGTGATGGTGGTACAACATTTTTTAAACTTTCTAAATTCCGATCTACTTGAGCAATTACATTATTAATCAAAAACAAGAAGAGGAAAATTGATAGATACTTTTTATTCATAACGATTTATTACTGATGATCAGACAATGCCAGTTTGATTTAGAATGATTTTGTTATAGTTTAACTACTTTCAAAGTGGATGAACCATTTGCATACAATAGTTTCACCAAATAAGTTCCTGATGTAATATTGCTAACTTGGATAGGAAGGGTATACCAACCTACTTCTAATAATCCAGCTGGGTTTCGGTAAACGATTTTGCCAGATAGTGTGATTAATTGTACTTCAATTGTTGTTGGTTCAAACAGATTAAAACTTACATTCAACACATTGCTGAATGGATTAGGATAAGCTTTTACTACCAAATTTTTGACTGGAGGGATTTTCCTTGATAGTGCAAGGAATAATGGTTTTGAGGGTTCACCTCTTTCTGGGGAGAACATTTCTAAATTGCCTGCCAAGAATACACTGTCTTTGGTTTGAACAAGGTTTAATCTTGCATTACCAAAATTGTATAAAACAGCTTTGTCTGGGCTGTAATGATCTTTTCTACTATACTGCGTATTTTCGAAAATTACTGAATCTGAAGCAAGTCTTGCTTTGATTTCAAAAGGGTCTTTAACATCTTCTTTCCATTTACCTGACAGACTATTGTCTTTTGCATTTAAACTCAATTTGATTCTTTTACTACTCACCGCATGTTCTCCACTCCAATCGTATTGAATTAACCAACCTGTATATTCTCCTGAAATCACTTCTGAAGAAGCCAGTTTTTGTTGCACTTTATTATACTTATTCAGAGTTGTCTTATTGGGAATAGCTGCATTATTTATTTGTTGTACTAAAGCATTCGCTGAATCATTGGCATTTTCTCCAACTGCCATTTGTAATTCTAGCGTGGCTTGTTTATAACCCAATAAAGCAGATTTATTGAGCCAATATTTAGCACTGTCTTCATTTTTTTCTACACCATAGCCATTACGCCAACACAGTCCATAGAAATACATACTATTGTCTTTTTCTATGATTGCTCCTTTGTAAAAAAGATCTGCTGCTTTCTTATAATCCTGCAAACATCCCAGCCCTTTATAACTCAAATACCCCATTGCATAAATACTTTGAGGATCACCTAAAGCTGCAGCTTTAGAGAAGTTCTCATAAGCCATCTTATAGTCCATTGGAACACCCTTACCGTCCTTATACTGAACAGCAAGTTTGTAGTAGTTAGAAATGGATGCTGTTTTGGGGTCAACCGCTGAAGGAGATTGTGCGAAAATTTTGGAAATGAAAATGAGGGAGCAAAAAAGCGTTTGTAACTTTTTAGTCATTTTAAATAGATTAGCAATACGTAATGAATTGATTCAAAACATAAAGCTAATTAATAAGACAAAATCAGCCTACCGTGAAAACACTGAATTTGGTACCGTGTTTTCACGGTAGGGCGTTCTTATAATTTGCTCCCAAGAAAAGGTGGATTTTTTGAAAACTTGAACGTTCTAACAACGATTCTTACTAATATAATACTATTTTATTTGAATAACCATGATACTTGTCATGGTTATTTTTTTACTTGCATTTTACATTTATTATGTGAATTTTTGGGGAATTGGCACCCCAATTTTCTTCATCCTAAAAACGATTGCAATGATAACAGAAGCACAGCATCTGGCACTCATTGACGAGTGCAAAGAATGGAAGCAAGTACTTACAACGTATCGCGAAAAGATCAACAAGCTAAAAAACGAATTGTATTTATTTGCTCCCGGAAAAACAGACCACGAAACAGTTGAAGGCATCGAACATTTTCACAACCAGTTCCACATTCAACTTATCAACCTTCACGACCTGAAACACGAAATCAAGCACCACATTTTTGAAGCAGAGAAGCACCCCAACTTCGGACATCGAATACCACACCACTACTTAAAAGATAAATTAGATATCCTCTTCGGATTCATAGAAAAATTAGAAAAAGACTTTCATCAATTTTTGAATAAATAATTATATCATGGCTACTTACGATTCAAACCACGTAAAAAATATCGCGCTGCTGGGACACCCCGGCAGCGGTAAAACTACCCTTGCCGAAAGCATGTTATTCGAAGCCGGACTCATCAAGCGTCGCGGCTCAGTGCTTTCAAAAAATACAGTTAGTGATTATCATGAATTAGAAACAGAACGCGAGAGTTCTGTTTTTGCGTCTCTAATGCATACTGTTTGGCGCGATTATAAGATCAATATTATCGACACCCCGGGTTATGACGATTTTTCTGGAGAACTCATCAGTGCACTACGCGTCGCAGACACAGGCTTAATGATCCTAAACGCAACTGCTGGTGTAGAAGTTGGAACAGATGTAATTTGGGAATACACCGATAAATTTAAAACTCCCACACTCTTTGTTGTAAATCAATTAGACAAGGAGGATGCAGATTTTGATAAAACATTACAGGAAGCAAAAAACCATTTTGGTGCGAATGTTGTTGCTGTACAATTCCCAGTACAAACGGGTTCTAAGTTCAACGCCATAGTTGACGTGTTGAATATGGTGATGTATCACTACGGACCCGACGGTGGTAAACCTGCAAAAGAACCCATCCCAGAAAATTTAAAAGCAAGGGCTGATCAACTGCATAAAGAACTAGTAGAAACTATTGCTGCGAATGACGAAGGTCTGATGGAAAAATATTTCGATCAGGGCGAACTCGATGAGAACGACATGAAAGAAGGGCTGCACAAATCAATGATTCGTCACGACATTTTTCCTTTGTTCTGCGCATCAGCTGAAAAAAATATGGGTAGCGGAAGGATCATGGGATTCATTGATAATGTTTGTCCGTCTGCCATTGAAATGCCCGCTCAAAAAACAAAAGCCGGCAAATTATTAACCTGCGATCCAAAAGGTCCGGCTTGCATTTTCATTTTCAAAACCATTACCGAACCACATATTGGTGAGCTTAGTTTGTTCAAAGTGTTCAGCGGCACCATCAAAGCAGGTTGCGAATTGGTGAACGAAAACACCGGTGGAACAGAAGTGCTGAATCAACTTCTATTACTCGAAGGTCATAACCGCATCCCTGTTACAGAATTAGTAGCGGGCGATATTGGTGCCACCCTCAAACTGCGTAGCACACACGTGAACAATACTTTGCATGAAAAAGGTGCGAATATTGAACTCGAGCCGATTCAATTTCCTAAACCAAATGTGACCGTTGCCATCGCAACCGTTAACAAAGGTGAAGAGGAAAAACTGGCACAAGTATTACACACATTGGTGAGCGAAGACGCAACAGTTCGCTTCGAAGTGTCTCCCGAGCTGAAACAAATTTTATTGCACTGCCAGGGTGAATTGCACTTACAAGTGATCCAATGGAAGATCGCGAATATTCACAAACTCGATATTACCATCGACAAACCAAAGATTCCATACCGCGAAACCATCCGCAAAAAAGCCGAAGCTACTTATCGCCATAAAAAACAAAGTGGTGGTGCCGGACAGTTTGGGGAAGTGTTCATGCTGGTTGAACCTTGGTATGAAGGAATTCCTGATCCGCCAGGATTGCATGTGCGGGGTAGAGATGAAATTAATTTAGAATGGGGCGGCAAGCTCGTGTACCTCAACTGCATCGTTGGTGGTGCCATCGATACCCGTTTCCTTCCTGCCATTTTAAAAGGAATCATGGAAAAAATGCACAACGGACCCATCACCGGTTCCTATGTGCGCGACGTTCGCGTGAGTGTCTATGATGGTAAAATGCACCCGGTTGATAGTAACGATATCTCCTTCAAGATCGCTGGTTTGCAAGCATTCCGCTCTGCCTTCAAAGACGCAGATCCACAATTGCTTGAGCCGATTTATCAGGTTGAGATCTCTTGTCCGGATGATCAGGTAGGTTCCGTGATGGGCGATTTGCAAACAAGAATGGCTGTTGTAGAAGGAATGGAAGCTGAAGGTCATTTCCAAAAGATCACAGCGAAGGTTCCACTAGCACAAATGCACCAATACTCTTCCTCTCTGAGAAGTTTAACGCAAGGACGTGCTCGATTTAATATGCAGTTTGCATCTTATGCACCAGTTGCCGTTGAGGTTCAGAAAAAACTGATGGAAGCATATAGTAAGCATGATGTTGACAAAGAATAATCTTTTATAGTAAATAGGAAGAGTGATTTACTCTTCCTATTTACTTATTTACTATTTCATCTTCGCTTCTTTTGTATATTGGGTTATCATTTAATTGATAAACCCAAACTGATGCAATTCAAAAAAACTTTCCCCGCATTTTTATTCTTTTTGCTTGTTTTTTCGATTCAAACACTACAAGCGCAACCTTATTCCAATAGTTATTTCAACGCCATGCAGTACCGCATGATCGGTCCGCATAGAGGTGGCCGAACAGTTGGGGCGGTCGGCGTTCCATCCCAGCCGAACGTTTTTTATATCGGCGTAAATAATGGTGGCGTTTGGAAGAGTACCGATTATGGTCGCACCTGGAACCCCATCTTCGATCAGATGTCAACCGGCTCTGTAGGCGATATCGCAGTATCCGAATCAAACCCAAATGTGGTATATGTGGGTTGCGGCGAAGGAATTCAACGCCCCGACCTTTCTGTGGGTGATGGTGTTTATAAATCAACCGATGCCGGAAAAACCTGGACCAATATGGGTCTGAAAGATGGCCAGCAAATTGGCGATATCATCATCGACCCGAAAAATGAGAACCGAATTTTTGTAGCGGTGCTGGGGCATCCATACGGACCAAACACTGAACGTGGGGTATACAGAAGTGTCGACGGTGGAAAGAATTGGGAGCGAGTGTTGTATAAAGACGAGAACACCGGTGCGGTTCAAGTAAACTTTGATCCGAATAATTCAAATATCCTCTACGCCGATTTATGGGCTGGTCGCCAGGGTCCCTGGGAAAACGGTGCCTGGAACGGAACCGAGAGTGGCTTATTCAAATCAACCGATGGCGGAACCACCTGGAAAAAACTAACCAAGGGCTTGCCAACTCCTGAGCAAGGACTGGGAAGAATTGGATTTACCATCGCTCCAACCAATAGTAATCGTTTATACGCAACAGTGGATGCTGGAAAGTATGGCGGAATTTATAGAAGCGATGATGCGGGGGAAAGCTGGATAAATGCTAATGCTGATGGACGCTTTTGGGGCCGCGGTAGCGATTTCGCCGAAGTAAAATGCGATCCTACCAATGCCGATATTGTATACAGTGCCAACGTAGTGGTTTGGAAATCAACCGATGGGGCTAAAACCTGGACTGGCTTTCGGGGCGCACCGGGTGGTGACGATTACCATCGCATCTGGATCAATCCAACCAATCCGCAGATCATGCTCATCGCATTGGATCAGGGCGGAATCGTAACTGTAAATGGTGGAGAAACTTTTTCTTCTTGGTATAATCAACCAACCGCGCAGTTTTATCACGTGAGTACCGATAATGCCTTTCCATATAATGTATTGGGTGCACAACAGGAGAGTGGTTCGGTGGGGATTTCGTCTAGAGGTAGCGACGGACAAATCGGCCTTCGCGAATGGCATCCTGTGGGAGTGGAGGAATATGGTTATATAGCTGCAGATCCGTTAGATCCCAATATTATTTACGGTGGCAAGATCACCAAATTCGATAAACGCACCGGTCAGGTACAAAATATTGCACCCGAAGCGGTTCGCAGTGGAAAGTATCGTTTTGTAAGAACGGCTCCGGTTTTGTTCTCGCCAATCGATCCAAAGACTTTGTATTTCGCTGGTAATGTGATTTTCAAAACCAGGGATGGTGGAAATAGTTGGGAGGTGATCAGTCCGGATCTGACCAGAGAAAGCTGGGACATTCCAGCAAGTGTTGGAATCTACACCACCGAAGACATGAAAAAAATGCCGCGCCGTGGTGTGGTATATACAGTAGCTCCTTCTTATAAAGACATCAACACCATTTGGGCAGGTACTGATGACGGATTGATTCAAGTAACGCGCGATGGGGGGAAAACCTGGAAGAATGTTACACCGGATGCTATCACTTCTTGGAGTAAAATATCATTGATGGATGCGAGTCATTTTGATGCCAACACGGTTTATGCAGCAGTGAACAGAATTCGTTGCGACGATATGCATCCCTATGCTTATAAAACAACTGATGGTGGAAAAACCTGGAAGTTGATCACGAAGGGCTTGCCTCAAAACGAACCCATCAATGTGGTACGTGAAGATCCAACTCGGAAAGGGTTATTATTTGCGGGCTCTGAAAATGCAGTGTATGTTTCTTTCGATGATGGAGAAAATTGGCAATCATTGAAATTGAATATGCCACCAACATCTATTCGCGACCTTGTAATTAAAGATGATGATTTAGTAATTGGTACACACGGAAGAAGCTTCTGGATCTTAGATGATATCACACCTTTAAGACAGATGAGTGCAAGTCTTGCAGCAGAAAAAGCAATTTTATTTAAACCACAAACCGCGATGCGCGTTCGTTGGAATTCGAATACCGATACACCCATGCCTCAAGAAGAACCAGGTGGACAAAACCCTCCCGATGGTGCCGTCTTCAACTATTATTTGGGTGAAAACTCTGCGAGCGAAGTAGTGCTTGAAATTTTTGATGCAGCAGGAAAGTCTGTTCGTAAGTATAGTAGTAACGATAAGCCTTACGAAATTCCTGATGTGAATATTCCATTGTACTGGATTCGTCCTCAAACCATTTTATCTGCAAATGCTGGATCACATCGTTTCGTTTGGGATTTACATTATACAGAATTGAATGAGCCGGCTTCTTATCCAATGACTGCCATTTATAAAAATACAGCACCCGTTTCTACATCGCCATGGGTGATGCCAGGAAATTATACGGTGAAGTTGACCTCAGGGGGAAAAACAATTAGTCAGCAGTTCACGATTAAAATGGATCCACGCGTAAAAGCAAGTACTACTGATTTGCAAAAACAATTTTCTTTGTCGATGATCTGTTACGAAGGAAAGATCAAAGCAAAAGCCATCGCAGCAGAAGCGGCAGAGCAAAGAAAACTCTTGAAATCAAAATCAGCCAACCCAGAAACAATGAAAGCATTGGATCAGG
Source organism: Bacteroidota bacterium (assembly GCA_026391125.1). GTDB lineage: Bacteria > Bacteroidota > Bacteroidia > Chitinophagales > Chitinophagaceae > Sediminibacterium. Next base: position 413 of record JAPLEO010000123.1, on the reverse strand, counting down.
AATTGAGTTCATTTGAGGGCGGCACAAGATCTCGCCGCGGCGCAACAGCACAAGCCGTACCAACACCAGCAGGCGTTGAATCGGCTTTCTCTGGACTTTTTGGAATTTTACAAGAAACAGAAATGGCGCCAACGACGCAGGCCACAATTGGCGTGAAGCAGATTAATGAACAACTAAAAGAACTTTCTAACAAATTTTCAAACTTAAAATCAAGAATTGCCTCATTAAAATAGAATTTAGTGAAGAGGAGGAAGAAGAAGTGAATAGATAAAAGATAAAAGTGAAGAGAGGAGGAATGTCAATGCCTAAATAACGTTGACCGTTTTTAATTGTGGTTTATTTTTAATATTTAGGTTGTATTTAATATTATTTTCTTTGGAAGTGAAAGGAGCCTTGCGGTCCCCTTTCGCTTC